>DATFBI010000042.1:0-3835 GCA_035253925.1 Propionibacteriaceae bacterium | reverse complement strand
ATTATGTGGCGGTAGGTCAGGCCCGCGGGGTGGAGCCAACGATGGAGGCTGGCGAATTTTGCTCGGTTGGACGCCGACCAGGCCAAAAGAGCAGGGTGAGCTGCGGATCCCCGCCGAATGCACTGGCGCTTTGTTGAGGTTAGCTTGGGTGCCTCTAGCCCACCGCCGGTTCCGGCCGATTCGTTAGCGTGGAACCGGCCGCAATGACCTGTGCTGCTCCCCGATCATCGAGAGTCATATCCCCAATTACTCGGACGCCGGCCTCGAAGGTCCAGTCCCCCTTTACCTCAAGAGAGCGTGCCTCCTTAAGAGAAGGAGCGCCAGCGGGGAACCGTTGATCAAACTCAGCAATGATCTTGTAGTACCTGTCATCGAGATGAGCGACAGGCGCGGCATCGGCTACTGCGGTTAGCTGACCACTGGTCTGTAGTTCATACGCATCTGATCGAAGAACCAGAAGGTCACTAGTGGTCTTGACGGGCAGGAATCGGTTACGACCGACACCGATCGCGGTCGCGCCCTCGAAGACCTCGACTGCAGCACCCATCGCAGTCTCAATTTGGATGACCTTGGGAGAGGAACCGTCAGCCGGGTCAACTGTCTTCTCGTTCTTGATCAACGGGAGTCCGAGGACGCCTTTCCGTTCCAGCAAGGTCCGGTCAAGAACCTGAAGATCAAACCACAGATTGTTGCAATGAAAGAACGGGTGGCGGAATTCATCGGTGAAGAAATGCATCTCGTCTTTCGGTGTCTGGGCAGTGTCCCGCAAGATCAATTGCCGGTCAGACTTACGGATGGCTAGGTGCCCACCTTTACGATCAGCTGCGGTGCGGCGGCAAATTTCGGCTGCGTACGGAGCGCCACTAGCTGCAAACCAGCCTGCGATCGTGGCGTTGGGCGCCGCGCCTAGGTTGTCCGAGTTAGACACCGAGGCGTAGCGATAGCCCAATGACAGAAGACGATCAAGGATGCCCGACGTCGCGAAAGCGGTGTAGAGATCACCATGGCCGGGTGGGCACCACTCCAGACTCGGATCAGCCGGCCATTCGACTGGCGTCAAGTCATCCGCTCTGAGCTTAGGTTCTTGGTTCTGTACAAAGTCAAGATCAAGTCCGGCTACTGCAAGATCATCGTATGGCGCAAGGGCTGCCAGAGTGTCATCATGAGTGCGGAAGCTGTTCATGAACAACAGCGGAAGCTGGATTCGGTAGCTGGCGCGCGCATGGCGTACCTGATCAACAATGATGTCAAGGAAGGTCTTGTCTTTTCGTACCGGCAGCAGCGATTTGGCTTTATCCATCCCCATCGAGGTGCCAAGGCCACCATTGAGCTTGATGATCACGGTTTTCTCAAGGGCTGCTGCCGCGTCCTCCTTGCCCACCGCAACATCGCTCAGCATGGGTGGACTTGTGAGAGGTTCAATCGTGTCCTCGGGAATGAAGCCACTCACCCCTTCTTCAAGTTGGCGGTAGTAGTAGGTGAAGACATCGATGGCCTGCTGGGGCACGCCGGCAGCAGCCATCTTGTCCTGGGCTAGCTTCAGACCCGTCTCGCTCATATCCAGATCTTAGGGAGCGGCCGACTGGCCCGCGGTTCCAGTGCGCGTACTACTTGTTCTCCAGTGGCGGTGGTGCGACTGCGGCCATCAGCGCAAGAGTTGCCCTACTGATCTCGGCCTGCGCCACCGACCGCTCTATGGCGGGCGCGCCGTCACCGGGCTGGTCGCCATAATCGCCGAACGTACTGTGCACCGCGCCGTTGATCACCACGAATGAGGTGTTTGGCGGCAGCTTCGCCCTTGATGCCTCAATATCAGCTGGTGTCGCGAATCCATCGGCGGTGCCGGATATGGAGAGCACCTTGAGATCATTCCGAATGATCGGGTCACCGGGATAGGAAGCAAAGAGCACAAGGCCTTCGACACGATCTTCGGTGTCAGCAAGCGAGGCCGCGACGCTGCCGCCGAGTGAATGACCTCCGACGACCCAGTGGCCAATCTCAGGATGGAGGTCGAGCACCTTTCGGCCGTGATCAGCGTCGATGATCGCAAAACCAAATGGTTCTTTGAGGACCGTCACAAGGTATCCGGCCTCAGCCACTGGACGGAGAATGTGCGCGTACGCCCGGGAGTCGACCCGAGCCCCAGGCACGAAGACTACGCCAGTTGTTGGCCTGATGGCTTGTCCCGGGGCATCTTCCCTCACCGGGATTAGCTCATACCAGCCCAACCGGTCGGAAAACCGTACGCCCTTTTCAGAACGAATAGCAGCAGTAGCGATTGGCGTCGCTACGAATGGCCGCGCGTAGGCGAGGACAACGACTAGCAGAAACGACAAGACGAGTAAGGGAGCGGCGAAGATGATGCGCCAGCGTGCCCGCCGTAAGACTTCCGTACGCTCTCGATATCCCAGATGATCAAAATCACTCTCTCGATCTTGTCTGCTTCCTACGGTCAACGAGCCGATCGACCATGCGGCGGCGATGAAACCAAACAAGCCGCAGGCAATTCCGGCGATGAGCATCACCGGATTGCCGTTCAAGATCGCCGGCCAGCGCGTCCAACCAAGCCAGACCGGCACGGCGATCATGAGAAGACTAAGCGCCAACCAAATGAGCGCCAGCACCGTTCGACTGAGCGCTCCGGGCTGCCCCATAGCGCCGAGTGTAAGCGGTGTTCATGTGTTCTGGACCTGTCGGAATGTGGCCTTAGCACAGATCCGGGCTAGTCCGCGATATCCGCGACGGTTGCACCGTAAGCCCGTACAAGATCATCAATGTCGACGAACGCGCTGTAACCGTGCCCCCCAGCACCAAGTGCGGCGCGCCGGCCCAACAGTCGCCGGTCAATGATCACCGGCCAATTCGGCTCACTGCCGATCGGGGTTATTGTCCCGCGCTGGTAGCCAGTCGCCTCAAGAGCCTCGGCCGCATCGGGTAGCTTCATCCTGCTGACCCCAAGCAGCGATCTCAGCTTGGGCCAGGCAATCTGCGAGTCACCGGGAATAACCACAAACAGATAGCTGCCGTTCGACCGGCGAACCACGATGGTCTTGGCCATGTCGGAGGGGTGAATGCCAAGCAACTCTGCCGCCTCCTCGATGCTGCGCGCCGCAGGCCGACGCCGTAGTTCGACAGCGAGTCCATGTTGATTGGCGCTGGCTAGCATTCGTCGTACGCCCGTCGCCAGCTCATCGTTCATGAGTGGTTTCTCCCATGGGACGAAGTATGTGTCGACCGGCCGTCATTATCTTTGACGATGTCTCCTACATCGCCGTAACTTTGGCTCGTGGCGGGCGGCACGGCGGGCGCTACTGCGAAGGGCAAGGCGCTGCCCCGAGCTGGAGCACTTGCCGGCATTCTGGCGGGACCATTCTTCTTGGTTTCGGTGGGATTGAACACCTGGGCCAGCCTTGGTTACCTTCGCGGGCTTGGCTGGGAGTTTGTGGGTGGCGAGCAGGTTCCGTGGCCGAGCTCGCTGGCTCGCGGGCCATACGGTTGGGCGCAAACGCTGACCTTTCTGATCACCGGCTTCCTGATTGTGCTCCTCGCCGTAGCGCTGCGAGATAAACTGCCAGCCAGGCGGGCGAGCGGATTGGCTTTTGTACTGCTCGCATTACTAGGGGTGGCGCTGGTCCTGGCCGCGTTTAGCGTCGATGTGCCGATGCTAAGTGGTAGAACTCCCGCAACATGGCATGGCTGGATACACGGCATTGCGTTCCTATTGATCATTGCGACTGGCGTACTCGCCCCCTTGACGATGGCTCTGGCGGTGCGAGGTGATGCCAGCTGGCGGCCGATCATGGTCATCTCTGTCGTGGCAGGCGCGCTCTTCGTG
>DATFBI010000041.1:0-4580 GCA_035253925.1 Propionibacteriaceae bacterium | reverse complement strand
TTGAGCTACGAGTGAGCGTGGCTCAACCAGCACAGCCCGTGTGGAACTTTTCCCCGAGGTTCCGCTCGGAGTTCCTCCCCCTGGGCGACGCCCGCGGTTCACTTAGGACCGCGGGCGTGGCTTTGGGATGCTCGTAACGGTGGCTAATTGATCCCCGCTGGTTGGCCCAACTATTGGCCCAATAGTTGGCCCAATAGTTGGCTCAGAACGAGGATGGACCTCGGCCGATAGGGATCGCTCGCCACGGAAGCCATCTGATCGCACGAGTGCTGCGCCTAACTGGAGCCGCGTCGTCACTCCCAGCTCGTCCATGAGCTCGGAGATCCAGCGACGTACTGAGCGGACATTGATGTTCAACGTATTTGCGATGGCCGAGTCAGTGGATCCGGTCATCAGCAGCGAGATGAGCATCTGCCGCCGTGGATCGTTCTCTCCTTTGATGGTCGTCTGGATCGGCACGGCGGCCTCCCACACCGCTTCAAAGAGCCATTGCAGTGCTTCAACCAGAAGCGTGTTGCGCACAATGGAGGCACGGAGTTCATGTCCCGGTGCATAGGAGCGCATCGATGGAATGAGTGCGGTATGCCCGTCGATGAGGATCAATTTCATGGGCACCGGTGAGGTGCGCGACTGCTCACCCTTCTTGGCAAATAAGCTCAGTTCGGCAAGTCGGTCAGTGTCAAAGCCCGGATCGTAGACGCATCGTAAGATCACGTTCCGCTCAAGCGCCTGCCATTCCGGCTCTACACTCAGGGCCTCCTCAGTGATAGTTGACCGGGCTTGAGCGTAAGGCGGCTTGTCGAAGAAGCAGATTTCCCGGCGTGCGGAGTCCATCAACTCACGATGGGCCGCGACGATGGTTTGCTGGCCTACGAGCGTCTTGATCTCGTCTGCCTGGGTTGCGCCGGCGGCCAGCAAGTGGCCCTCCAGTGACTCGGCCGCCACGCTCGCAAGCTCGATCTCGGATAGTCGCTGCGCCTTGAGCTGATTCACCACATCCAGCAGCGGCAGTGCTCGCCAGTTCCCGCGCGAGGAATCCGTCGCCAGTCCGAGCCGCCTCAGATCCTCCAGGGTCTCAGCGACTTTCTCAGGGGTCAGTGAAGTAAGACGCGCCAGATCAACGACCGACGCAGACGGCAACGGCCCAAGCGCGACGTACACGGCCTCCGCTTCGGCGCTGATGCCTAGCGGCTGAAGCATGCCTTCCCTCCACCGCAGGGTTCTGACAGGGGCCTACGGCGCCCACCCACTGCTGGGCGGAAGCCGATACGCTGAGCCATCGACACAGCGACCCCGCTCGCTGCACGATCGTCTCATAGCGCTCCAAAGGAGAGTTTTCAAGATGGCTGAATTAGCTCAGATCGGTGTCACGGGGCTTGCTGTTATGGGTCGCAACCTCGCCCGGAACTTCGCCAGGCGTGGTCACCGGGTTGCGATCCACAATCGCAGCTACGCCAAAACCGAATCGCTGCTCGCTGAGGCGGGTTCAGAGGGGACTTTCATACCGTCCGAATCCATGAGGGACTTCGTCAACTCGCTGGAGCGGCCGCGCCGGGTGCTGATCATGGTAAAGGCCGGTGGCCCGACCGATGCGGTAATTGATGAGCTCACTCCATTGCTGGAAAACGGCGACATCGTCATCGATGCCGGCAATGCACACTTTCCCGACACCATTCGCCGCGAGGCGAAGCTTGCCGAGATAGGCCTGCACTTTGTCGGCACCGGGGTCTCCGGCGGCGAGGAGGGCGCGCTCAACGGTCCGTCGATCATGCCGGGCGGCTCCCGGGAGTCTTATGAGTCCCTCGGTCCTTTGTTGGAAAGCATCGCCGCCAACGTCGACGACGTCCCGTGCTGTACATACGTCGGGCCGAACGGGGCGGGTCACTTCGTCAAGATGGTTCACAACGGCATCGAGTACGCCGACATGCAGTTGATCGCCGAGGCTTACGACTTGATTAAGCAGGGGACCGGCGCATCGGCACCCGAGATCGCCAAGATCTTCCAGGCCTGGAACGAAGGTGATCTTGAGTCGTTCTTGATCGAGATCACCGCCGAAGTGCTCGGTCATACCGACGCTGAGACTGGCAAGCCTTTCGTCGACATCGTTCTGGATCGGGCCGAACAGAAGGGCACTGGACGCTGGACAGTTCAGAACGCTCTTGATCTTGGCGTGCCGATTACCGGAATCGCCGAGGCGACCATGGCGCGTGCGCTCTCGGGATCGGTGCCGCAACGCGACGCCGCCCAGGCCAAGCTTCCAGCCGGCACCCGGGAATGGAGCGTCGCCAATCGAGATCAATTCGTCGAGGATGTCCGGCAAGCCCTGTATGCCTCAAAGGTGGTGGCCTACTCCCAAGGGTTTGACCAGATCGCGGCGGCAAGTGCCGAGTACGACTGGAACATTGACCGCGGTGCCATGGCAAGGATCTGGAGGGGCGGCTGCATCATCCGGGCGCGGTTCCTGAACCGGATCACCGAGGCGTACGAGCGCAATCCTGAGCTGCCGCTGCTATTGGCGGACGACTATTTCACCGAAGCAGTGAGCAACAGCCTGGCTGCCTGGCGGCGGGTCGTTGTAGGCGCATCCCAAAACGGCATTCCGACACCGGCGTTCTCGTCGTCATTGGCCTACTACGACGGCATCCGCGCCGAGCGGCTGCCAGCGTCTCTGATTCAGGCGCAGCGTGACTTCTTCGGCGCGCATACCTACCAGCGGGTGGACAAGGAGGGCACATTCCACACCGAGTGGAGTGGTGATCGGACTGAGTCTGCGGTCTAGCACGGCCCTGTCACTCCGCCCGATTCGGCAGGCTGCGGTACTGCTGGGCAACCGGCTGGCGGGTCCATCATTTGCCGGTCGGGTGCGTGAGCGCGGCGAGGTGCCCGAATCGGCCGTGGCAGTGTTTTTTGCGACTGGGCCGGAGAATTTCTACCAGTTTGACCAGTGGCGGTTTCCCTTGGAGCATTTGGCGCTGCAGCGACCGGTTTTTGTGATCGTTGACCGCCCGGATACCGGCGACCTGGTACTGCAAACGAGCAGCCTGCCGGTGGCCTTCACTCGGGGGAGCGGTGCACTGGAGGACCTGGTCGCTGATCGGGACGTACGCGTGGTGCTCTATCTCAATCAAATCGAGGCGAACTTCCGCATGCTGCGGTTCCCGAGTCCGGTCCATATTCAGATCGGTCACGGGGAAAGCGACAAGGGCGGGAGCGTTTCCAATCAACACAAGGCCTACGATCTGACATTCGTAGGCGGTGACGCAGGTCGTGATCGACTCGACAGCGCACTGCGCGGATTCGATGCCAGTGAGCGCACTCTGGCCGTTGGCCGTCCGCAACTCGACTACAGCTACCCCGGCGCGCCCCCGTGGCCACCCGACTCCGGAATGCGGGTCTGGTACGCCCCAACCTGGGAGGGTGATCGGTCGAGCATTGCTTACGGGTCGCTGGCCAGTCATGGTGTCGCGATCATCAATAGTCTTCTTGCTGATCCATCGGTTCGGATCATCTACCGCCCGCATGCCCGTACCGGATATGCCTCGGCCGCCCATCGCCATGCGGACAAGACGATCCGTGCCCTACTGGCAAAGGCCGGCAACCGACATCTGGTTGATCGAGAAGGTTATGGCTGGCAATGGGAATTCGCCGACGCCTGCATAACCGACATTTCGGCGGTGGCATACGACTGGTTGGCGACTGGCAAGCCGCTAATGATCACCGAGCCAGCGCCGACCGCGTACCGGCCACCGTCAGCGCTGCTGGACACCGTGCCGCTGCTCAGTTCGGCGAAGGCGTCAGAGGTGGTGTCCATGATCCGTGCACTGCAAAGTAATTCGGAGGCTAAGGAGCAGTTGCGCGGCTTGGCCTACCACTATTTCGGCGATGTCAGCGCACAGCAGAGCACTAAGCGATTTGAGGATGCGATCGAGCGGGCGTACCAAATCCAGCAGTCCCCACGTGGCTGATCCGGTTGTCGAAACCTACGTTCACGTAGGTTCCTCGCGGTCTGCACGGGTTGCAACCTATGTAGACCGTTGGCAACCTACGTGAACCTAGGTTGCCTACCGAGAGTCAAAGCCCGCGTAGGAAGTCAATGTCGTCGTCTGGTGCCTTAGGACGCGGCTTCTGTCTGGTGCCCATCGACTCCGCATTGGGTCGACCGAGCAACAGCCAGCAGACGGCACCCGCCAAAGGCAGACAGATGATCGCGGTAGCCCAGAGCCAGCGAGGCATCCGGCGAACTGCGTACGGCGGAGCCTGAGCCACCTCGACGACACAGTAGATCATCAGCAAAGCGATGATGATGATCGGTAGATACCGCCCCATAACGAAGAGTATGCGTCTTCGGCCCGGGTCGATACAACACTCGAAGATAGGCTGTCGGGATGCCTCGCGGAGCCAGCGTCGCCACGCCCTGGTGTCGACCTGTGGGCTGGTTCGGGAGGGCCTGGTGACGGCTGGTTTTAATGTCGGTGCCGAGCGACCCGCTCGACCGACGATTGCCCAGCTACGCGAGGTGACACAGCCGCCAAGTGTGCGTACCCGTGCCGCCGCCGAACACTGGGTGGCGCACGCCTATC
>DATFBI010000040.1:0-10297 GCA_035253925.1 Propionibacteriaceae bacterium | reverse complement strand
GCTGCTCTTTATCGCTGCCTACCGATTACCGGGTGGTGTCGCGGCAGTGATCAACTCCCTCAGCCCGTTGCTCGTCGTCATAATCTCAGTGCCGCTGCTCAGCACCCGGATTCGTGGGATCCAGATCATCGCCGGCATCATGGGCACGGTTGGTGTCGCATTGCTGGTGCTGCGGTCGGATGCTCGGCAGGATGCTGTCGGCCTGATAGCCATGGCCGGTGCGGCGGTCATGTTCAGCGTGGCGACCGTGCTGACCAAGCGTTGGGGCCAACCCGAAGGAATGACGTCCATCGGTGTTACCGGATGGATCTTCCTGCTAGCCGGGTTACCTTGCTGCCCGCCACCTTGCTCATCGAAGGACTCCCCGACCAGCTCACGGCACGCAATATCGGCGGGCTCATTTACCTTGTGCTGATCAGTGGGATCCTCGCCTACGCCCTGTGGTTCTGGGGCTTGCAGCTGTCGGCAAGTGCGGTGACCTCTCTGACCTTGCTTAACCCGGTTACCGCTGCCGTACTGGGCTGGGTAGTGCTTGACCAACGCCTCAATGCCTGGCAGCTGCTGGGCGCCGTCATCATTCTCGTTTCGGTGGTACTGGGTCAGCCGGGAGCTTCGAGTGGCGACGAAGCCGACGGTTCGCGAGCCTCGGGTAAAGCTAGAACCACTGTCGCGGCACTAGCATCGCGAGTGTGAGCGCGCCCACGCAGCACCGCGACCGCCGCTGGCCGCGCCGGGTATACGGTGCGGGCTCCGAGCCTGATCCGCGATTCACGTTCGCCAACGAGCGCACCTTTCTCGCTTGGATCCGAACCGGCCTGGGCTTCCTCGCCGCCGGCGTAGCGATTGCTGCCGTTGCCAGGTGGACCGACCGCCTCGGCCTGGAGATCCGGCTGGCTTCAGCTGTGTTGGTCATCTGCGGCCTGGCCTGCGGAATCGGCGCCTTTCGCAGATGGATGGCAAATGAGCGAGCCATGCGGCTCAATGAACCATTGCCTTCCTCGCCGATGCTGCTGGTGGTGACTGCCATCGTGGTCGGCGTGGGAATCGTCGCCCTGATCATCGTGGGTTTCGGATGACGTTCGGGCCGTGGGATCCCGGACTGCAGAACGAGCGGACCGGCCTGGCCTGGCAACGCACCATGCTCGCCGGTCTGACCTGCAGTCTGCTGGTGTCACGGTTGCTGGCGTCGGTGTCGCTCACCTTGGCAGTAATGATCGGGCTGCTTGCCCTGTTGTGTACCGCAGGGCTGGGTTATGTAGCGATACGTCGTTTTCAGTTGAACAGCATGGCGATTCATCGGGAAGAGGCGCTCGGTGATGGCAAGGCGAATGCCTTGATCTGCCTGCTGGTCGTGATCACCGCGCTGGCTGCTTTGCTGTATATCTCCATCGCCTGAACTCCCCACTACGCCGACTGGCAGTTAGTAGCCGAGCTGGCGGAGTCGATCGTCATCGATGCCAAAGTGATGAGCGATCTCGTGTACAACGGTGATCCTGATCTCTTCGATCAGCTGCTCGCGGGTGTCACAGATCGCCAAGATCGGAAACCGGAAGATCTGGATGTGATCGGGTAAGCCGGTGTAGTACTCGCCACGTTCGGTTAGTGGGATGCCGGAGTAGAGGCCGAGCGTGTCAGGCATATCAGGCGGTGGATAGTCCTCCACCAAGATCACGCAGTTGTCGATCAGTGCGGCCAGCTCAGCCGGAATCTGGTCCAAGGCTTCCGCCACTTGCTCCTCGAACTCCGCGGCGGACATCTGCATACCAGGCGTATTGATCACGTGACCTTGATCATCGCTAATCATTGCTGACGCCAATAGTCGGAGCCCACACGCGAAGCCTAGACAGGACACAAAGCCGGCCACGAAAGCTACGACACTCAAAGTGGCGACGAAATTACATTAATGAAGTTTTCTGGCCCGGACGATTCCACCTTGCTGTTACAAATGTGACGCAGTTAGAGTTCTGCGCAGTTTGAGTTATTTGTGATTCATGTGACTCAAGTGATTAGACCTGTACTTCCCCGGAGGTCTCCCTATGCGCCGAACCGTCGTGATCACCCTGCGAGCGGGTGCCGCACTCACTGCAGTCGGCGTGATCTTGAGCCTGATGTCACCCCAGCTGGCCAATGCCACGACGCAGATGACAGCGACCGTCGGTGTCAACATCCGTTCCGGCGCCAGTACTGAGTCGAAGATTCTTGGCGGCCTCTATCGCGGGCAGACCGTGACAGCGATCAGCAGCTCGCAGGGCTGGACCAAGATCGAATTCGCAGGTTCGACGGCGTACGTGGCCAGTAGATACCTGACCAAGGGAACAGACTTGCCGGTTCCAATGAAGATCGGCGCCGGCACGGTCAAGATCACTACGACGGCCCTCAACCTGCGCACCGGCCCAGGTCTGTCCTACCGGGTGATCAAGGTGCTCAAAGAAGGCACCAAGGTCACGATGACCGGCAAGACTGCCCGCGGCTGGGCACAGCTGGTCAATGGCAAATCCACCGGTTGGTCAAGCATGCAGTATCTCGCCAGTTCCACGACTGGGCGCCCAGCGATCATTGGCAAACGGGTAGCCACAGCAGATCTTGATATTCGCACCACCAGCGGTGCCGATGCCAAGACTGTCGCGGAGGTGAAGAAAGGCAGCGCGCTGTCAGTAACCGGAGCCATTCAGAACGGTCGCGCCCAGATTATTTACAAAGGCGCCATCCGCTGGGTGACGGCTAAGTATCTGACAAACCTGCGCAGCAGCTTGCCGACTCTGCCCAAGCTGCCCAAGATCACTGGGACCCGGTACGCCACAACGGCGCTGAACATCCGCTCGACGTACGCCGACAAGTACCGATTGATTACCGAGGTGCCACGCGGCGCCAAACTCAAGATCACCGGCGTCGTCAAGAACGGACGCATGCAGATCGTCTACGAAAAGGCCGTGCGCTGGGTGACCGCCAAATATCTTTCGAAGTCGGCGCCCCGTTCCGTACCACCAAGCTGGCGCGCAGTAGAACGGGGCCTGAAGCCGAACGCGATCAAGGTGCATCGGGCTGCGCGTATCAAGTTCCCTCAGATCAGGACCTACTACACAGTCCGGGCAGGCGTATTCACCGACCACTCCACCGGCCGGGCGCTTGACCTGATGATTCCCAACTACAAGTCAGCCTCCGGAAAAGCCCTTGGCTACAAGGTCGCGGCGTGGGCAAAGGCCAATGCCCGAGAGCTCGGCATCAACTACGTGATCTGGAACCAGCACATCTGGAACATCACCCGCGACAATGAGGGCTGGCGTTACATGGCCGACCGCGGTGGTGATTCGGCCAACCACAAAGACCACGTACACATCACTGTGTTCGCCGCCGGCTTTGACCCTCGCTAGAACTCCGCGATGCCTTTGCCAATCACTGAGACGCCGATGACCAGTAGCAGTACGGCCATGATCACAGCATTGTTGTCGACCAACCATTCCCGCAATCGATCAAGCGGTTCCGCCAAACGGGCTGAAGCCATGAGATAGCCGATCACGGGGATGATCACCGCGCAGCCGGCCAGCAGCACGAAGATGATGATCACTACACTCGCCTCTCCGAGGGCCAGGCTCGCTCCACCGACGATCAGTCCAGCAGAGATCGCCAGCAACAAATTCTTCGGATTCACCGCTGAGAGCGCCAATCCCAATCCCAGGGCCTTGCCAGCGGTCATCGAGTCGATCGCGGACATCCACTTAGGCATGACCGCTTCCTCGCCCTTGGCCGGACGCCCGCGCCACTGTCGCAGCGCCAGGAACAGCAGCAGCGCCTCACCCCATTTTTTGGGGCGTTCGCGCAGCGCGCCTGGAGTCCGCCTACTTCGTCGTCACTCGCAGACGAAAAGCGTGTCTGCTTGCTCCGTTACATTGCTCGCTCCGCTCGCTGAGCCCGGCGCTCGTTAGCCGCTGCCTTCCTCACTTTCTCGCAGCCAGCAGCGCCTGCTGAAGCGCGACTGTCTACGGAGACTGGCTGCTCGCTTTGTTCGTCCAGGACAGCGGCGCGCCAGCCTGGCTCGGCCCGGCGGCGCGCGATTCCCGACGCTCACGCCCCGATAGGGCGAAATCACGCCGGGGCAGCAACCTCAATCCGCCGTGACCAGATAGCGCTGGTACGCGCCAATCGTTGAAAAGCTCGGATACTCCGAAGCCAACGCCACATCACTGAATAACTCACGCGCCTGATCAAGATGGCTCGCCGACGGCCGTTCCCGGCGCCACCGCTGGTCTTCCTCATCGAGGATGGTCCGCACCAGATCCTCGGTTATGCGCCGCCCGTCGGAAAGCTGCGTGCCGTAGTGGAGCCACTGCCAGATCTGGGACCGGGCGATCTCGACGGTCGCGGCATCTTCCATGAGGTGGTCAATGGCCACCGCGCCATTGCCGCTCAGCCATGCGTCGAGATACCCCAGGCAGACTCGGACGTTCGCTCGCAGCCCGGCTTCGGTGACCTCCCCCACCGCGGTTTCGACAGCAAGCAGGTCCGCTGCAGAGACGTTGACGTCGTCACGGGTCAGCTCGAGCTGGTTGGGATGAGCACCGAGTGCGTCGTCGAAGACCGCCTGGCAGATCGGCACAAGATCGGGATGGGCAACCCACGAACCGTCAAAACCGTCCTTCGCCTCGCGTTCTTTATCGGCACGAACCTTGTCAAACGCCACAGTCGTCGCTGCCGCGTCACGTCGGTCGGGTACGAATGCGGCCATACCACCGATTGCGTGTGCGCCGCGACGGTGACAGGTACGCACGAGCAGTTCGGTGTACGCGCGCATGAACGGTGTCGTCATAGTGACAGCAGAGCGATCCGGCAGCACGAACCGCTCGCCACGGGTGCGGAAGTTCTTGATCAGGCTGAACATGTAATCCCAGCGGCCGGCATTGAGCCCGGCAGAGTGCTCCCGCAGCTCGTAAAGGATTTCCTCCATTTCAAACGCTGCCGTAATGGTCTCGATCAGTACCGTGGCCCGAATCGTGCCCTGCGGAATTCCCAGCCGATCCTGTGCCCAGCTGAAGACGTCGTTCCAGAGCCGAGCCTCCAGATGGCTTTCCAGCTTGGGAAGGTAGAAGTACGGTCCGCTGCCGCGCTCCAACTGCCGCCGAGAGCAGTGGAACAGGTAAAGCCCGAAGTCCACCAGACTGCCAGACATGGCGTCGTCGCCTACCAGAATGTGCTGCTCCGGAAGATGCCAGCCGCGCGGTCGTACCACGATGGTCGGCAGCTCCTCACCCAGCCGGTATTCCTTACCGGAGTCAGCGGTGAAGTCGATTCTCCGGTCCAGCGCATCCATGATGTTGAGCTGACCCGTCACGACGTTATGCCAGGTCGGCGCAGTGGCGTCCTCGAAGTCTGCGAGCCAGACTTTGGCGCCGGAGTTCAGCGCGTTGACCGTCATGGACCGCGTCGTGGGTCCCGTCATCTCAACTCGCCGGTCCTCGAGTCCGGATGCAGGTGGCGCGACCCGCCAGCTTGGATCGGCTCGAATGTCCTTTGTTTCGGAGAGAAAATCCGGATCCTCACCGGCCGCGATTCGTTCCCAGCGGGTCCGCCGATCCGCCAGCAGCTCGTTCCGTCGCTCCTGAAACTGCTCGTGCAGCTCAGCTAAGAAGGTCAGCGCTTCGGGAGTGAGGACCTCGTCGTAACGCTCTCCGTACGCACCATCGACCCGGACGCCGTTGGGGTGTTCCTGCTCCGTTTGTTGTTCCATGCACCTGATTCTGCTCAGTGGAACTGTTCGGCCTCGGTCGACCCCGCGAGAGCCAGCGTGCCGCTATTCGGATTGAGGGCCGAGGTCACAAGATCAAAGTAACCCGTGCCCACTTCCCGTTGGTGCTTCACAGAGGTGTAGCCGCGTTCGGCGGCGGCAAACTCAGCCTGCTGCAGATCCACGTACGCCGTCATGGCTTCCCTGGCATAGCCATAGGCCAGGTCGAAGGTCGAGAGGTTGAGCGCATGGAAGCCGGCCAGCGTAATGAACTGGAAGGCATATCCCATGGCGGCCAACTCGCGCTGGAACTTCGCGATGGTGGAGTCGTCCAGCGCAGCCTTCCAGTTGAATGACGGCGAGCAGTTGTAGGCCAACAGCTTGTCGGGAAACTTTCGGTGCAGTGCTTCGGCATAGTCGCGCGCGAAGTCCAGATCCGGTGTACCTGTTTCGACCCAGATCAGGTCCGCGTACGGCGCGTAGGCCAGACCGCGGGCGATCACGGCTGGCAATCCTCCGGTCACTCGGAAGAAGCCCTCAGCGGTGCGCTCGCCGGTGCAGAAGCGGGCGTCGCGTTCATCGACGTCGCTGGTCAGTAGGTTGGCGGCCAGTGCGTCGGTACGGGCAATGATGATGCTCGGGACACCGCTGATGTCGGCGGCGAGGCGAGCGGCATTCAGCGTACGGATGTGTTGTGCGGTCGGAATCAGCACTTTGCCGCCGAGATGTCCGCACTTCTTCTCCGACGCGAGCTGGTCCTCCCAGTGCACACCCGCAGCGCCGGCCGCAATCATCGCCTTCATGAGTTCGAAGGCATTCAGCGGCCCGCCAAAGCCAGCTTCGGCGTCGGCCACGATGGGCACCAGCCAATCCCGGTCGTCATTCCCCTCGGACCAGGCAATCTCGTCGGCACGCAAGAGGGCGTTGTTAATGCGCCGTACCACGGCGGGCACCGAGTTGACCGGGTAAAGGCTCTGATCGGGATAGGTCTGACCGGCAAGGTTGGCATCAGCCGCAACCTGCCACCCCGAAAGATAGATGGCCTGCAGTCCGGCCTTCACCATCTGCACCGCCTGGTTGCCGGTCAGGGCACCCAGCGCCGGCACGTAATCCTCGGTATTAAGCAGCTGCCACAACCGCTCCGCGCCGCGCCGGGCCAGCGTGTGCTCTTCCTGCACGCTGCCGCGCAACCTGACGACGTCCGTTGCGGAGTAGGTGCGTGCTACGCCGCGCCAGCGGGGTTCGGTAGCCCACTCCAGCTCAAGATCCTCAGCGGTGGGTGCGGTTTGGGTGATGGGCGGAACCAGTGTGTCGGTCATGGCCTGCTCCTTCGAAGGTCCACGTGCTCGTGTTGATCATTTGATTGACCTACTGCACCGACTCTGTTGAAAGATGGTTTGGCCTTCAATACGGCGCGCTAGGAAAGATCGGCGTTTCTTTCGCTATGGTGAAGGAATGACAGATGTCGATGTTGCTCCGGCCACCACGGATCTGCTAGCGCTCGGGCACCGGTTGCGGCATTATCGCCGGGCAAAGGGCCTGACGCTTGATGAGGTCGGCGCGGCGGTAGGCCGAGCTCCAAGTCATCTGTCGCTGATTGAGAACGGTCGCCGTGAGCCGAAGCTCTCCTTGCTCAGAGCGCTCGCAGCGACGCTCGACGTTCCGCTCTCGGAACTGCTGGCAGCAGAGCCGCCAAGCCGTCGCGCGGCCTTGGAGATCGCTTTGGAGCGTGCTCAGCAAGCGCCGCTGTACCAGTCACTTGGACTGCCGTACGTGCACGCCGGCCGTCGCATTCCGATAGTCGCGCTGGAGGCGTTGGTCGGGCTCCATGAGGAGCTGATACGCCGGGCCAGCGAACGGGCCGCCACCCCGGAAGAGGCCCGCCGTGCGAACGCCGAGCTGCGAGCCCAAATGCGGGAACGCGGCAACTACTTCGCCGAGATTGAGTCGGCGGCGCAGGGCGTACTCAAGGCGGTAGGTCATACCGGAGGGCCGCTTTCCCAGCACGTCATGGTGCAGATGGCGGCACATCTGGGGTTTGAACTGCACTACGTGCCTGATCTGCCACTGTCCACGCGCTCGGTTGCGGACTTGCGGCATCGCCGGATTTATCTGCCGCAGGTCCAGGCTCCGGGGGGTCACGATGTCCGGCTACGGGTTTTGCAGATGCTCGGACATGTGGTACTCGGTCATGCCGAACCCAAGGACTATCCGGACTTCTTGCGACAACGGGTCGAAGTGAATTACTTCGCCGCGGCGCTGCGAATTCCAGAGCAGGCGGCCGTTGATCTGTTGCAGACTGCCAAGAAGGAACGGCAGCTTGCGGTGGAAGATCTGCGTGATGCCTTTGCGGTATCACACGAGACCGCTGCGCACCGGTTCACCAACCTCGCGACGCACCATCTCGGCATACCCGTGCACTTCATGCGGGTCCATGAAAGTGGTGTGATCTACAAGGCCTACGAAAACGACGGCGTGAGGTTCCCGACTGATGTTTTGGGTGCCATCGAAGGGCAGCCGGTGTGTCGGAAATGGACCGCCTACGTGGTATTTGACCTGCCGGACCGGTCGGCGGCCTACTCCCAGTACACCGACACCGCCCGTGGCACGTACTGGTGCACTGCACAGGCGGAAGCGACCCACGACGGTGTGTTCTCGGTAAGCCTCGGTGTGCCGTACGCCCATGTGAAGTGGTTCCGCGGTCGGGACACCACTGCGCGCGACAAGTCCTTGTGCCCGGATCCCGACTGTTGCCAACGTCCGCCGGCTGATCTGGCCAAACAGTGGTCCGGGCAGGCCTGGCCGAGTGCGCGAGCCCACTCACACCTGCTGGCGGCACTGCCGCCGGGCACTTTCCCGGGAGTCGATGACACTGAGGTGTTTCGGTTCCTGGAACGCCACGCGCCTGCGGATGCTGTGCAACAACTGACGAGCGCTTGAAGCGCTGATTCCTCATTTCTCCGCACAAATCCACGAATGAGAACTTCACCGGTGGCAGTGTCGGTCTCGGTGACGACGCCGCCGGCCCTCGCAACGTCGACGAATTGTTGGACGCGCAAGCTCATCTCGGAGAACGGGTCAGCTGCGCGGCGCCGCGCAGCACCCAGCGCTCCAAGTACTCCGGGTCATACATCTCGGCGATACGTGCCGGCCCGACTCGAGCTCGGAACCAAGGATCTGTGAGCTGGTTTGACCTCTCATCCCGGAGGGGCGGGAAGGTCGCCACGATCTCTTCGCATCGGCGCGCGAGCTTCTCATCTGGTCTGGAGCCGGATCCTGTGAGCAAGCGGTACTGGCGAACAACCTCACGTAGGTAGTTCGGATCGTGCATCCGCCGCATCCCGCTGTCGCGGTAATGCTCATCACGATCCGGGCGCGCCATCTCGTGTCGCCACTGGTCGAGCAGCTCGGGGTACTCACCGAGAACTCGCTCGGCCAGGGTGGGATCAAGATCAGCCATGCGCTTCCAAGCTAGAAGCACGGTGTGACAGTGATCAACAACGAGTGATGCCCAGCGAGGCTCTTACGCAACAACTTCAGGCGAGAGGCTGCCCGTCCGATTTACGATGCTGATATGAGCTCCGCCGCAGACATCCCTCACGAGGTCGTCGTCGACGGTCCTCTGGCTGACGTGCTGGAGCGTCTAGGCGTGCACGTCCAGGAAGGCGACCGTGTGCGGCTAGAGCTCGTCGGCGAGGTGGCGCAGACCGACGAACAGACTGCGGCGTGGGAAGCCTTCGTTGGCAGCTTCGCCACCGGGGAGCCCGACTTCGCTGAGCGCCCTGAAGAGATCTTGCCGGCTGAGCTCAGCCAGTGATCCTGGTCGACACCGGCCCTCTTGTGGCCGTGGGCGCCCGCGACGATCGCTACCACCAGGTGTGCACCGACCTGCTTGCCTCGGCCACTGAAGAGCTACTCGTGCCGGCCACCGTCTCGGCCGAGGTCTGCTACCTAGAGGAAACCAGAGGTCGCCGATTTCGGCACCCCTCCGTCCCGAGTAATTGGCTCGAGCCCCTCTGCGTGCCCACTCGTGGTCGCGAACCACATGCCGGGCGGGTCCCGGAGGGGCGTACGAAGACAGCATCTCATGACCTCGCTGGAGACAACCAACGTCGGCGTGTCGGCCAATCGGTTCCACTCCCCTGCCGGGGGAGACCTGCGTGGCCGGATGGCACAGTCAGAAGGGCGACCCGAGCTGCTCGATCGCGGTCCTGGCCCACTCCTGCGCACCCTGACCGCCGCCCTTCGCCAGGCCAGTCGCGATGGGTGCAAGGAACCCCTTCAGCGCGGTTATCGCACGACGGATCTTCCCGCGATTCGGCTGCGGCTGCGTGACCTCCACGAGGATCTCGTCAGCAACCGCCTTGGCGTCTGCCTCATCCTCTTCGTCGAGCCCTGCAGCAGGCAGCTGGCCGAGTATGACAGCCACGGCTGCGGCAATGGCTTCAAATCCTTCGGCGACTTGCTCGGTTCGATTCACGGCTGTCTGCTGCACCGTGTTGTTGTTCCAAGCCAGCTGCGCCCCATCGGCACCGCCGATGATCACCGGACCCTGATAGATCGTCGTGCCACTTGGCC
>DATFBI010000039.1:0-38312 GCA_035253925.1 Propionibacteriaceae bacterium | reverse complement strand
GCAGTCAAGCTCCGCTGCCACCCGCATTGGTCAAGAAACTGGGTCGGCGTGATGGTCTCCGGGTGGCACAAGTGATTGCCGGAAGTCCGGCAGATAGTGCTGGATTGAGACCTGGGGACATCTTGGTCGCTGTCGCCGGTACCTCGCTCGGCTCAAGCACCGAGCTACAACGCCGGATGGTCGAGGATGCTATCGGCCGCCGGGTGGAGATCACGGTATGGCGCAACGGCGCCCTCGTGGACGTGATCGCGGTGCCGCGCGAACTCTCCGAATCTGCCAGTTGATGCCACGCATCCCTTTACGACAAAGGAAAAGGTGACTGACCCCAGGCCGGTACGTCGCTGAGCTTCACCGCATCGACCCACTTGACCCACCAGAAGCCTCGCCGATTGGGCGCTACTAGTCGTACCGGCGCGCCATGTCCCGCCTGCAATGGCTCACCCTGAAAGCCGGTGGCGAGCCAGAGCGAGCGGGCTTCCTCGGCCGGAAACCGTCGACGGTAGCCGGTAACGCTTATCACCTCAATGCTTGCCGCCCCAGCCAGTCGATCGACCGGAAGAAGATCAGCAAGGTTGACCGCTGTCCACTCTGCGTCGGCGTACCAGCCGCTGGTGCAGTCGAGCCGAGCCGCGACAGTCGTGGACCGCGCTGCGAGATCGGATACCGAGAACGCAGAACCAGCAACATCGACCCAATGATCTGTCGTGACGGCGGGAGCTTCGTCAAAGAGCCAGATCGTGGCAGGGACTGCATCTGGACTAAGCCGATGCGATCCGGTTGCGATTCTGATTGCCGAGGTGGAGCCAAGCACGCGTCCAATGCCCTCAAGCAGCCCGTAGGTCGCGGCAGCTCCTGCCGCCAGCACGCCGGTGCGCAACAAGACACGGCGTGAGAGGTCGGCGCGGTGCAAACGCTGCCGCCGGCGGCGCCGCATATGTGAGATCAGCAGGGGCGCTGCCAGTAGAGCTGACCCAACGTGTATCTGCATTGGGCTCAATCGCCACCACACGCCGTACCCGAGGAACACCTCAACAAGGCCGGACGTGACGCAGATGACGATCAGCGCAAGCAGTATCAGGCTGGCGGCCCGCATATCCGAGGCCCGTCTAACGATCACCGTTTTCCATGGCACGAGTAAGACAAGGGCAAGCCCGAAGAGTCCGTGAGCCAGTGTCGCGATCTTCGCCGGAATTGGCGTACCGGCGGCAAACGCCAGAGCACCGCTCGCCCCCGCCCCAAGGAGGACGACAAGCAGTGCCACATTGGTGCGGCGACCCGCACGTCGGAGGCGGCCGATCTGACCGATCCAGCGCCCGATCATCGGCTACTGCGGACCGTCGGAGCCCCAAGGTCCAGATAGGGCAGCAGGCGACCACATCCCTGGACGAGGCGGCGGTGGAAAAACGACGTAGGGCCGAACCCATGCCGCGCGTTGCAGCAACAGGTTCATGCGGTGGTTGAGATCGGCCGGAGCGGTTCCATTCACCGCTCGATGGTGAAGAAAGCCAATCTCGATCATGGTCTGCTGGTACGCGCGCAGCGCTGCTGCCGTGGGCTTGCCGCCGACGCGTTTGGCGTACGCGCGTGCCGACATGCGATCCGAGAGGCGCGCAATCCAGCGGATCTCTTCTGGCCGAATCCAACCCATCTGCGCCACCTGATGTAGCGCCGTGGTCAGCATCTTGCCCTCACGGGAGCGAGTCCAGATTGCTATTGCCAAGACCACCACCAACAGCGGCAGCATGATCGCGCCGTAGGCCAACAAGAACCCGTTTGCGCCCCAGAAAGCGCTGCCGTTCCAAATCGCGTGCATCAGAATGGCGGCCGCGAACCCCAGAATTGGCGCCATCACCCGTACTCCTGGGCGACGAGTCGAGACTGCTATCCCAATGCCTATGCCGGCTGCAGCGGTAAAGAGAGGGTGAGCGAAGGGTCCCATGATCCCGCGAAGAAAGAACGTGATGCCGAGCTGGCCGGCTTGCAGAGACTGAAGGTAGTAGACGACGTCCTCGACGAAAGCGAACCCGATGCCCACTAGGGCGCCATAGACTATCCCGTCGAGCACTCCGTCTATCTCGGATCGACGGAAGATGACGACGGCGACCAGGAACAAGCCCTTCGCGAGCTCTTCTACGACGGGTGCTCCCAGGGCCGCGGCGACGAACTCGGTTGTCCCGGGCAGTCTGAACAGGATGCTCTCGGCGATGAAGCTCAACATCACTGCTGCAACGGCGCCCCAACCGAGTGCCGCGAGCCGGTAGCTGGCGGGCTCAGGTTCATAGCGATCGAGCCAGAAGCAGATGAAGATCAAAAGGGGGAAGGATACGGCAGCCAGCAGGGTGGCGATTAGGGCACCGGCTGGACCGCCGAGCAGAAAGATCAAGACCGCGATGACCAGGCCCCCAAGGCCGAGAACGATCATGGTGACCCAGGTCAGTGCCGAGCGTGGGCGGCGCAGCAAGGCAGCCGGTGCAACAGGAACCATTCCTGCCCCCGGTGCCCCTGCGGGCGGCATCGCGGGCTCCGTCATCTTCCAACCATAGGCAGCTCTCCTCACGCGTAGAGTCGCCGGTATGGGCTTGCTGCCGGCAGTTCATCCCCGCCCCGGTTTACCCACCAACGTCACCGTGTACGAGGTCGGGCCTCGTGACGGACTCCAGGCCGAGAAGACGGTGGTGCCCCTAGAGATCAAACTGGAGTTCATCGACCGTCTGGGTGAGGCCGGTCTTGCCGTCATCGAGGCGACTAGCTTTGTCTCTGCCCGTTGGGTTCCGCAGCTGGCAGATGCCGATGAGTTGATGGCGCGCTTGCGACGCCGTCCCGGCGTCCGCTACCCGGTGCTCGTGCCCAACCAGCGAGGGTTCGACCGAGCTATGGCGGCCGATGCCGACGAACTCGCGGTCTTCGTCTCAGCCACCGAGAGCTTCGCAAAACAGAATCTGGACACGACCCTCGACGATGCGATCGAGATGGCGGCACCGGTCGTGGCGGCGGGCGGGGCCCGGGGGATTCCGGTACGCGGTTATGTGTCGATGTGCTTTGGTGACCCATGGGAGGGGAGAGTCGAGCCGGAGCGCCCGGCGGCCGTCGCGGCTCGGCTCATTGAGCTGGGCTGCTCGACCATCAGCCTGGGTGACACGATCGGCGTCGCGACCGCCGGTCAGGTCGCAGCCGTGCTGGACCGGGTGCTGGCAGCCGGAGTGCCGCGAGACCGGATCGCGCTGCACTTGCATGACACCTATGGCCAGGCTCTAGCAAACGTTCTGGCCGGGCTGGAGGCCGGGATTACCGAGTTCGACTCCTCCGCCGGCGGGCTTGGCGGCTGCCCGTACGCCAAATCCTCGACCGGCAACCTCGCCACCGAGGACCTGGTGTGGATGCTGGAAGGCCTCGGCATCAAGACCTGCGTGGACTTGGTGACACTTGCTGAAACCAGCCGCTGGCTCGCCACCAAACTTGGTCGCCCATCCCCCTCCAGGGTGGTGGCAGCGCTGGGCATTTGAACGTCTGCGGCGTTAGTGTCGTTCTGGTTGGTGGGAGGGGCACACATGGCCGACATCGACGACTTCGACCTCGACCGGAGTACCGCCCAGTCCTGGGCTGAGTTCCAGAGCCGGTTGAGTGAGGTCATCTCAATGATCGACGACACCGCCGACCTGACCATTCGGACCACCTCTGGAGGCAACGGTCCGCCACCATTTATCCAGCTCAGCTCTCCACGGTCCGGGATGATCCGGTGTGAGGCCGCCAGCAACGCCGTGCTTGGCGCTGACTTCCAACTTTCTGCCGAACAGCTCACAGCAATGGAACAGCGCGGCTGGCAGGCACCAACAGTCGACGGTGAGGATGCGCCTACGGCGCCTGCGAATCACCCGACGGCAAACTTCTGGATGGAGTTGCCACAAGCCGCCTCGGATCGAATGAGCGAGATCGCCGTCTCCGCGCTACGCGACATCTACGGCGTACAGCACCCGGTCTTTCTCGCCCCCGACAAGCTCGCGGAGGCGCTCCAGCCGGCTCAGCCACCGATGGATCCTGACTCCTCGATCGCGGTCGAACCCTCGGAACCACGCAATCTCGAGCCGACCATGCCGCGCGACCAGCAACACCTCAACGACTTGGTCGATGCTGAACTTGCCGAGATCTACGGCCGCCCGCCGATCCGCGATGCTGACGGTGACGTGGCGATCAGGGTCGGATCCACCATGCTGTTTCTGCGCACCTCGAAGGACGGCCAGGAGGTTGTGGTCTTTGCCCCAGTCGTGCACGATATCGCGGGCCGGTCCCGGGCAACTGAAGTGCTCAACGACTTGAATGTCGAGGCGCGCTGGGTGAAGTTCCAACTCATCAAAGACCGGGTCTTTGTGACCGTCTCAGTGTTGTCCCGCCCGTTCGTACCAGCCCATCTGCGCCAAGCGGTACGAATCTTGTCTGACGTGGCAGACGGCATCGACAATGAGCTCGCCGCCAAGCTCAACGGTCGAACCACCTTCAGCGACCACGACGAGTCCCGCTGACTGGCAGCCTTCAGAAGCGCAGTCCCGCCAAGCCGCACGCCGGGCCGCAGCCGCAGTCGCAGGTAGATTGGTCCCCGTGATGGATCCTCGGGAGCTGTACACCTTGAACGAGGCGGTGGTAGCCAAGCTCAAGGAGCATCGTCCCGTGCTGATCCACCAGCTGGACGGTTTCGTTGATGCTGGACAAGCTGGACGGTTGTTCTCGGCAAACCTGCTCGAGAACCTTGAGCATGAGGTGCTTGCCGAATTCGATCATGATCAGTTGCACGACTACCGCAGCCGGCGGCCCGCGATGATCTTCGACACCAACCAGTGGAAGTCGTACGCCGATCTGCATCTCCGCATCTACCGCGTGACCGACGGTCACGGTGAGGTCTTTCTGCTCTTCAGTGGACCTGAGCCGGACGTGCAATGGGAGCGGCTGGCGTCCGCGGTCGTTGGGCTGATCGACCAGTTCGGGGTACGGATGACCGTTGGTGTGCACGGCATTCCGATGGCCGTGCCACATACCCGGCCCATTACGTTGACCGCACACGCCACCGATCCCTCATTGGTCAGGGGTTACCGGAGCTGGATCGACCGCGTTGAGGTGCCGGCCAGCTTCACCGGACTGTTGGAGTTTCGGCTTGGCCAGCTGGATCGCAAGGCGATGGGTTTCGCAGCCCACGTACCGCATTACCTTGCCCAGGCCTCCTTCCCGGAGGCCACTCTTACTCTTACCCGCTCGCTGAACCAGGCGACCGGTCTGGCCGTGCCAATAGAACCGTTGGAGAAGGCCTCTGCTAGCAACCTTGCTGATATTGCTGAGGAGATGGCAACGTCCACCGAGGTTCAGGAACTAGTCGCGACGCTGGAGCAGCAATACGACGCCCTGCAAGCCGAACAGCCTGAGCGGGTACCGAGTGCCGAAGAGATCGCTGCCGAGTTCGAGAAGTTCCTCGCCGAGCGCGAGAAGGACGACTGAGCTGCCGCTGGCTGACCGGCTCGACGGCGCGGCGCTCGTCGAACGACTCCGGACGGCCGGTTGCGTGTTTGCCGAGGATGAGGCAGAGGTTTTGCTGGCCAGCGCCGGAACGCTGGCCGAGTTAGAACACCTGGTGCATCAACGCGTGGCCGGGATTCCATTGGAACAGGTCGTCGGGTGGGCTGAGTTCGCTGGAATACGTATCGCCATTGACCCTGGCGTATTCGTGCCTCGAAGGCGGACCGAGCTCCTGTTGCGGCACGCTGTGTCACTGGCTCCGTCCCGACCTGTAGTCGTTGAGTTGTGTTGCGGCTCGGCTGCGGTTTCAGTTGCCTTGGCCTCAACCTTGGACGGCGTTGAGCTGTACGCCGTCGACATCGACCCAATTGCCGTGCAATGTGCCAGCCGCAACCTGGCACCACTGCAGGGGCGCGCCGCGGTACTGGAAGGTGACCTCTATGCGCCACTGCCACTGTCGCTGGCGGGTCGGATCGACGTGCTGCTAGCCAACGCCCCCTATGTTCCGACTGAGGCAATTTCGTTGATGCCGCAGGAGGCTCGCCAGTACGAACCGCGGATCGCGCTTGATGGCGGCTCAGACGGGCTCCAGGTATACCGGCGGATTGCGGCAGAGGCAACCCACTGGCTGGCGCCGGATGGACACCTGCTAGTGGAGACCAGCCGCCAGCAGGCAGCTGACACCGTGGCGATCTTGGAGCATCACGGATTAGCGACTCAAGTGGTCGCATCCAAGAAACTCGACGCGACCGCAGTGATCGGCGGGCGGTCAGCGACTCGCGAGCTCCGGAGCAAATCCAGAACCTTTGACCACCACTAGGCTCCTCGTGTGCCTCAATCCGTGATCGAACTTATCGACCTTCTGGACTTAGAGGAGATCGAGATCGGCCTGTTTCGGGCGCGCCAGCCCGATACTCAGCTGCAGCGCGTCTTCGGTGGTCAGGTGCTGGCACAGGCACTCATCGCCGCATCCCGCACAGTGTCGGTCTCTCGGGTACTGCACTCCTTGCACGGCTACTTCCTGCTTCCCGGTCGGACCGACATTCCGATGGTTTATGACGTGGAGTCGGTACGCGATGGTGGTTCGTTCTCGTCTCGCCGGGTTGTCGCCCGACAAGGCGGACAGGTGATCTTTTATCTGTCGAGCTCTTTTCACGAGATCGAGGAGGGTTTTGAGCACCTGGATCCAGTTCCGGAGGACGTGCCGCCGCCGGAGGACTGTCCAACGCTGGGGGAGGTGATGTTCAAGGCGTCGGGCCGACCGATTTCATTTTGGGAGCGGGAGTGGGGGGCTCTAGACGTGCGGTACGTCGGTGACTCTCGGCCCGGAGGTGCTCTGGTCGATCTGCAGCATCCGGCACGGTCCCGGGTCTGGGTGCGAGCCAATGGACGGTTGCCTGATGACCGTCGCCTGCATCAAGCAGCCTTGGCATACGCCAGTGATCTGACGCTGCTAGGAGCGACCACGGTGCCGCATGGGGTGTTCATCGGGCTCAACGTGCAAACGGCATCGCTCGACCACGCTATGTGGTTCCATCGACCATTTAGGGCCGACGACTGGTTGCTCTACGACCAAGTCTCACCGTCAGCCTCTGGCGGCCTCGGCCTGGCGACGGGCCGCCTCTTCCAAAACGGCATCCTGGTCTCCACGGTCGCCCAGGAGGGCCTCATCCGCCCCCTCCGCAAGTCTTGACCTGACAAAAGGGCGATCCGGAGGGGGAAAATCCGGATCGCCCTGTGGAGCTGCTGGGAAGTCGCTTTGAGGTCGGCGCGCGCGGGGGTTACGCAGCCAGGACCGACTTCCCCCGCAGCTTGGCAATTGCATGACGCTCGATCTGACGAACACGCTCTGCAGTGATTCCCCAGATCGCACCGATATCAGCAAGCTTGGCCTGACGGCCGTCAATGAGTCCGTAGCGACGACGCACGACGTCGGCGGACCGCTCGTCCAAGGAGGCGAGCATGTCCTCCAAGCGAGCATGCTCTTCGGCGTCGAGGAAGACCTCGTCCGGGCCCGGCATCGGCTCACGCGCGATCAAATCACCCAGAGCAGTGTCGCCGCCTTCCTCAACGGGAGCGTCCAGGCTCACGTGGTCGCGGCCGTAGCGCATCAGATCTAGTACCCGCTCGGGCTCAAGATCCATTTCAGCAGCGATCTCTTCAATCTCAGGATCGCGGCCGAGTCGCCG
Organism: Propionibacteriaceae bacterium; assembly: GCA_035253925.1. Taxonomy (GTDB): domain Bacteria; phylum Actinomycetota; class Actinomycetes; order Propionibacteriales; family Propionibacteriaceae; genus Microlunatus. Next base: position 30,624 of record DATFBI010000039.1, on the reverse strand, counting down.
CTCAAGAGTCCTCCGTACAGCGCCCACCTGATTGACTTGCTCGGCGACATGCACGGGAAGCCGGACGATTCGCCCCTGCTGGGCGATGCCGCGGCTAATCGACTGCCGCACCCACCAAGTGCCGTAGGTGGAGAACTTGAAGCCCTTGGTGTAGTCGAACTTCTCGACGGCCCGGATGAGGCCGGTGTTGCCTTCCTGCACCAGATCCAAAAGGGGCATTTGAGAACGGCCGTACTTGCGAGCAACCGAAACCACCAAACGAAGGTTGGCGGTTACGAAATGCTGCATTGCCCGCTGCCCTTCCTCAACCAAGAACTCCAACTCAGCCTTGGTCGGCCGCTTAGCATGCTTTCCGCGTTCGGCAGGCGTGACGTCCCCGGCGAGGATGTGTTCGGCATAAAGACCAATTTCAATGGTCTTGGCCAGCTCAACCTCCTCTTCGGCGGTCAGCAACGGAGTCTTGGCGATGCCTTCCAGATATAGGCCGACTGCATCCTTGCCATCGATGCCTTCGGATACTCGCGAACGAGTAGTTGTTGCCACTATGGCCCCTTTCGTTACCTTCACAATCCAGAACGCGCCAGGTACCGATTTGGATTCCTCGGGTGCCCTGAAGAATCCCTGAGACCTACTCGGGGGTAACCCCGAGCAGCGTTTGACCTCGTCATCGAGCTCTAGAGCGTGTGCTACTGGTTCGAAGCAGCGACCCTTTCCGGATGCAATACCCCTCACGAGGTCGCAGTACGCGCGTACGCGGTGACCGCTATGAAACGTTCACAAACCGCGCAAGATTCCCGAAGCTGACTTAGTCTTCGCTGGTTATCTGGTTTGTGATCCAGGCGTACTCGAAGGCGAGTTCTCGCCAGCTCTTGTAACGTCCGCTCACACCACCATGGCCGGCGACCATCTCTGTCTTCAGCAGAATCTGGCGTTTCTGAGAGTTTGTGGTCGTGTGCCGCAATGCAGCGACCCATTTGGCAGGTTCGACGTAGAAAACCCGCGTGTCGTTGAGGCTGGTGGTTGCCAAAATCGCCGGATAGTCGATCGAGCGCACATTCTCATACGGCGTATATGACTTCATGTAGGCGTAGACCTGGGCGTCGTGAAGTGGGTCACCCCATTCCTCCCATTCGATGACGGTGAGTGGCAGTTCGGGATTGAGAATCGTGGTCAAGGCATCCACGAAAGGCACTGCGGCATGGATGGCGCGAAACCTCTCCGGTGCGAGGTTGGCCACCGCACCCATAAGTAAGCCGCCGGCGCTACCGCCGCGGGCAGCGAGCCGATCCGGAGAGGTAAACCGGCGTTCGACGAGGTACTCAGCGCAGGCGATGAAGTCGGTAAAGGTGTTCTTTTTGGCCAGTGCCTTGCCTTGCTCATACCAGCTGCGCCCAAGCTCCCCGCCGCCACGGATGTGGGCGATGGCGAAGACAATGCCGCGGTCCAGCAGGGAAAGCCGGGGAATAGCGAAGCTGGGATCCATCGATGCCTCGTAGGCGCCATAGCCGTAAAGCAGGGCCGGCGCTGAGCCGTCCAGCGGAATGTCAGCCTTCCGCACAATCGAGATCGGCACGCGTGTGCCGTCCGGCGCAGTGGCCCAGCCGCGTTCTTGGACGTAGTTGTCCGGTTGGTACGGGCCAAACCGAGGATCGTCCAGTACCGGCATGCGCTTTAGCAGCGTCAAGTCTCCGGTCGTGAGGTGGTAGTCATAGACCGAATCAGGGGTCAGCATCGATGCGTAACTCAACCGGATGGTGGGGGTGTCGTACTCCGACTCCCCGGGGGCGTACACCACAAAGAGCGGCTCTTGGAAAGCAATGTCAGCACCTGTCTGCAGGTCGCCGCCGCCATCCCGTGGCATGACATGTAGACCGGTAAGTCCATCCCGCCGCAGCGAGACAACCGCGTGACTGCCGTAGGCACTGACTGAGAGGATGCGCACCCCCCGACGGTGGGGGATGACCGGTGTCCACTCGGTGTGGCTAGTGGCCGTAAGCGGCGCCTCGGCAAGCTCGAAGTCCTCGGCGCCATCGTTGTGCACAATCAGCAACCGATCACCCGCGGGCTCGATGTCGTACTCGACACCCTGGCGCCGTGGCGCCACGATCCGCGGCTCACCTTCGGGATCGTCAGTCGAGAGCAGCCGAAATTCTGATGTGATCTTGCTTCCCGCCCCGATGATGATCCACCGATCATCCCGACTGGAGTCGACGTCGAGCCAGAAACGCTCGTCGGATTCGGTCAGCACTTCGACGTCTTGGGACGGGTCAGTGCCTATGCGATGCCGCAGCACGATGTACGGCCGCCACGCCTCGTCCGCTCTGGTGTAGAAGAAATGACTGTTTTTGGCCCAAGCCACGCCGTAGGCGGTGTCGCTGATCTGCTCGGCCAACAGCTCACCGGATACCAGGTCCTTGATCATGATCGTAAATCGCTCGGCCCCTGTTAGGTCGACCGAATAGGCCAGCAGCCGCCCGTCAAGCGAAACGCTGAATGCGCCGAGGGAGAAGAACTCATGTCCTTCCGCCTCGAGATTGCCATCCAGTAGCACCTCTTCCCCGATGATCTCCCGTTCAGGGTCAGGCAAGCTGTAGCGATCCTTCGCGACAACTCGGCAGTAGATCGGATACTCCGATCCCTCGACAGTTCGCACGTAATACCAGTACGCGGAGCCGCCGGGGTGGGAGGTGTAGGTCGGCACACTGAGGTCGGTTTCCTTGGTGCGTGCCTTGATCTCGCTGAAGATGGCATTCGACAGTTCCGAGATGTGAGCCGTTTGCGCCTCGGTGTAGGCGTTTTCGGCCTCCAGATAGCTGATTACCTCTGGATTGTCCTTGTCGCGCAGCCACTCATACGGGTCCAGAAATACATCACGGTGATGCACGCGCCTTGTCGGCAGCCTCTTGGCAACGGGTGGTGCGGTGGTCAGGGAAGCGTCGGCCGTCATGCTGGTCGAGCGTAGTGTTTCCGCAACGGCCACGATGCGTGAGGATAGCCTCATGGGTGCTGAAGTCGACGTTACCGAGTTCACACGCGAGGATCGCAAGCGTTACCGGGACAAGGTTCGCAAAGGGCTCGATGTGCTGGCCCGAATGCTTACCGAGTCGCGGTTTGACTTCGAGCGGCCGATGGCCGGGCTGGAGATAGAGCTCAATCTCGTTGACACTGACTGCCAGCCGGCCATGCGCAATGCTGAGGTTCTGGCTGCCATCGCTGATCCGTCGTTTCAGACCGAGCTCGGTCGCTTCAACATCGAGATCAACGTCGCGCCGCGTCGGTTGGCAGAGTTTGGCTTTTCCGACTTCGAGCAATCAGTGCGAAAGTCACTGAATGACGCCGACCCGCGGGCGAAGGCCATCGGTGCTCACCTGGTGATCATCGGCATTCTGCCGACACTGATGCCGCACCACGTCACCCTGGACAGCGTCAGTGAGAATCCGCGCTATTCGATGCTTGACCAGCAGATTTTTGCTGCCCGTGGGGAGGATCTGGAGATCATCATCGACGGCGTGGAGCGCCTGGCGATGGTGTCCAACACGATCATGCCTGAGGCCGCGTGCACCTCAACGCAGGTCCATCTCCAGGTAAGCCCCGACGATTTCGCCGGCTACTGGAATGCAGCGCAGGCCATCGCCGGCGTCCAGGTCGCAATTGGAGCCAACTCACCTTTCCTTTTCGGCAAGCAGTTGGTCGCAGAGTCGCGTATCCCGCTCTTTGAGCAGAGCACCGACACTCGAAGTGAAGAACTCAAGGCGCAGGGCGTACGCCCCCGAGTCTGGTTCGGCGAGAGATGGATTACCTCAATCTTCGACCTGTTCGAAGAGAACTCCCGATACTTTCCGGCGTTGCTGCCGATCAGCTCCGACGAGGATCCGGTCGCGGTACTTGACAGCGGCGGCGTGCCACGCCTGGACGAGCTTCGGCTGCACAACGGCACCATCTATCGCTGGAACCGGCCCGTTTACGACATCAGCGGCGACAATCCTCATCTGCGGGTGGAGAACCGGGTGCTTCCCGCAGGACCGACGGTTGTGGACACCATGGCAAACGCTGCATTCTTCGCCGGACTGGTACGCGCCTTGGCCGGCGAGGATCGCCCAATCTGGACCCAGATATCCTTTCAGGCGGCCGAAGAGAACTTCGTCTCCGGCGTGCGTCACGGCATCAATGCAGAGGTCTACTGGCCGCAAGTCGGCCAGGTGCGGGTGGCGGAACTGGTGGTTCGGAAGTTGCTGCCATTGGCAGCGGAGGGCCTGCGGCATTGGGAGGTCGATGAGGCCGAGATCGGCCGACTCTTGGAAATCGTCGAACGCCGCTGCCTGCGTCTGTCCAATGGAGCGACGTGGCAGGTCGCAGAGGTGGCACGGCGCGAGCAAGCCGGCGAGACAAGGCAGCAGGCCCTGAGCGGAATGCTCGCCAGCTACATGTCAGGGATGCACAGCAATGAACCGGTCCATTCCTGGGAGGTGAGCTGATGTCGGAGGCGGTTCAGTCCTCAATGGTGGACCAACCGTCGCCTCGCGAAGTCCGGGCGCGCATCGTCGTCGGATACTCCCCGCGGCCGGAAGGACAAGCGGCCCTCAAGCGCGCCTTGAGCGAGGCGAAGCTACGCGCCGCGGCCTTGGTGGTCGTGAACACCTCCCCGGACGCCGACACGGACCTGGCTGAACAGCTCGCCACATCAGGTATCAGCTACGAGATCAGGACAACAGCCAACACCCAAGATTCGGCAGAGGAGTTGATCCGAACAGCCGAGACCACAGAAGCCGACTTCATCGTGATTGGGCTCCGCCGCCGATCGCCGGTCGGCAAGCTGCTGCTCGGCAGCAATGCCCAGCGGGTTCTACTTGATGCTGCGTGCCCGGTTCTGGCTGTGAAGGCCGAGCCAGACGCGGTATAAATTGCTCCGCTCACCGCATTGCGACACGAAATCGCTGTAGAACAGAGGGTTTGGAGATTCGTGCCAGAATACCGATGGAGCGCCTATTGACATCCGATGGGCGTTGCTTGCCCTTGTTCCGTCAGGTCAGTCCGAGAGGCTCTTTGTGACACCCCCCTCCAAACTGAACAAATCGGCCCGCGTGGTCGGTGCATCCACAAGCCGCGCACGGCAAGAAAGCGTTCCGATCAAGAAGTCCGCATCGACTAAGAAAACCGCCGCCAAGAAGGCGCAGTTGAAGTCAGTCGATAGCGGTCGCAAGGCAAAAGCTGCGGCGCCGCCGCCGGTGATCGACGACGAACCCGTGGTCAATGATGAGGCGGAGCCAGCCGCTGATCCCGATGTCGTTAATCCCGATGTTGAAACCGAAGTCGTTGATCCTGAGGCGGTCGATGACGTCGAGCTTGAGGATTTAGCTCTGGATCAACTCGATGTCGATCTTGAAAGCGAAGAGCTGACCGCTGACGTAGTGGTCGACCTGGAAACTGACGAGGTCGTCCTCACCGTCGGAAAGAAGCGGACGCTGGACGACGTCGATGAGTCGGCGTTCGAGCCGGCTGAGGAGGCAAAGCTCGAGGAGGAGCTTGCCGAGGATGAGGGCTTCACGCTGTCTGAGGCGGACGACGCCGACGAGCCCGAGCAGCAGGTGATGGCAGCCGGTGCCACTGCCGACCCGGTGAAGGACTACTTGAAGCAGATCGGCAAGGTCGCGCTGCTAAACGCCGAGCAGGAAGTGGAACTGGCCAAGCGGATCGAAGCCGGACTCTTCGCAGACGAGAAGCTCAACGACGATCGAACCAAGATCAAAGCATCCCAGCTTGACGACTACGAATGGATCGCCGAGGACGGGCGTCGTGCAAAGAACCATCTGCTGGAGGCCAATCTCCGGCTAGTGGTGTCGCTGGCGAAGCGCTATACCGGACGCGGCATGCTCTTCCTCGACCTCATCCAGGAGGGCAACCTCGGCCTTATCCGGGCCGTCGAGAAGTTCGACTACACCAAGGGCTACAAGTTCTCGACGTACGCCACCTGGTGGATTCGGCAGGCGATTACCCGGGCAATGGCGGACCAGGCGCGTACCATCCGCATCCCGGTGCACATGGTCGAGGTAATCAACAAGCTGGCTCGGGTACAGCGCCAGATGTTGCAGGATCTCGGCCGGGAACCCACGCCAGAAGAGCTGGCACGCGAGCTCGACATGACTCCCGAGAAGGTCGTCGAGGTCCAAAAGTACGGGCGTGAGCCCATCTCATTGCACACCCCGCTGGGCGAGGATGGCGACTCTGAGTTCGGGGATCTGATCGAGGATTCTGAGGCAGTCGTTCCCGCTGATGCGGTGAGCTTCACGCTGTTGCAAGAGCAATTACATGATGTTTTGGACACCCTCAGTGAGCGGGAGGCTGGCGTGGTCTCGATGCGCTTCGGATTGACCGACGGTCAGCCGAAGACGCTGGACGAAATTGGCAAGGTGTACGGGGTGACTCGTGAGCGCATTCGTCAGATTGAGTCCAAGACCATGAGCAAGTTGCGGCATCCGTCGCGATCCCAAGTGCTAAGGGACTATCTGGACTGAGCATCTGACCGTTCCGGGCTAGACGAACCAGATTGCGGCGTGGGTCCAGACCAGGCCTGTGGTCATTAGCACCAGCAGCATGGCGAGCACCTTCTGCAGTGTGGTGGTGCGCATGCGCGTCGCCCATGTAGCGCCGACCCAGGCACCCGCCAGACTGCCAGCCAGCAGGTTGATGACAATCGGCCAATAGGGAAAAAGCACGGAATAAGGCACTACGACCATCCGTGCTGGGAGGGCGGTGAGAACCACAGTCAGACTCATTGCCTTGTTCAGAATGACTGCCTGTAGGGCGACGAAGCCGAATAGCGTGATCAGCAAAGGCAGCCTGAACTCTGCTCCGCCAAGCCCGATCATGCCTCCAATCAGTCCCACCGCGGCGCCAGCCGCGAAAGCGGCCAGTGACGAACGGCGCACGTAAGTAATCCAAGCAGTACCGACTGCTCGGAGTCTGCACGCGGCGCTTCGCAGTCGGTAGTGTTCTCGCTGCCCTGCCACTACGCCGAGCAGTCTTCTCGGCCGCAATGGAACAAGCCGAACAACTGTTCAGTGGTGCCGCATCGGCTGACTAGGTGATCAAGCCGATTCTGATCTTCTTTTGCCCAATAGCCCGTATCCAGTGGTCCTTCGAGTAACTATCAGCTTGGGATTCATGCCCGTCAGAGCTTTGTGACGGTGTTGCCGCTGATGCGGATCTTGGCCCAGGTGGTGTTGTCGGTTCTGGTGGTCTCCTCGAACCAGTTTTTCGGATCGGTGTCGACCCGGACGTGGTAGATGCCGTTGGGCAGGCCGTTGATCTTGATCCACTGCCGGTTCAGATTCCAGGAGTAGGTGTCTGCCCAGCCGACGCTGATGCCGGTGGTGATGCCCAGGGAGCGCTGGGTGCCGCAGCCCCTGTAGCGCGGGCTGTCCGGGGCACCGTTGCGACTCAGGTCGTAGACGGTGTTGTCGTAGAAGCAGAACCCGATCTTGGCGCCGGAGGCTTTCGAGGTCGCTGGGTTACCGTTCACGCTGGTGTAGATGCGGAACCGCTGCAAGCCCTTGACATGCCAGTGGTTGTGCCCGTCGCCGCCCCAGAAGGCGTGAGTGTCAGCTGACACGTAGCGGTACAGGCCCTCGCTGTTGTAGACGCGTTGCCTGACCGCCATGTTGGCCTGGGATGTGTTGGGCCGGTTGAGACGTACCTCAAACGTGCCCGGTCCTTTGTTGGCGATGATGGTGGTGAACCTGAGCCGTTTCTCGCCGCCGACGTTCTCGATCCGGAAATGGGTCAACGGTCTGGTGTGCAGGTTCGGCAGCACATCGGTCGCCGCCTGAGCTGGCCTACCGTCATGCACCACCCAAGCCCCCGAGATCACAACGACCGCCGTGACCGCAATGAACTTAATGGCCCGTCTCATGATGCTTCCCCCCCGTTGAAAGTCGGTCCAATCTAGGGCACTAGACAGGCTTCACATGTCGTATTGCGCCGTGTCGTTACCTCAGAGAGACCTCCTTTATTTGCAGCCCACGCCGTCGCCGTCACGACCCCGATGCCAGGTGTCGGCCCAGGCGCCGTACACGAGGACGATATTCGGTCAAGCATTCAGCAGGCGGCTGAGGATGCGGTACGAGTTACGGAGCCACGAGGCGGCCGCTACCGTACGGGTGGTGTACAGGTTCAGCGGCGAACTGTGGCAGTACGACGGCGAGGCGCCCTGGTGTTTTGTCACAGTGCCCGCAGAAGTGTCGGACAACATCCGCGCCGAGCATGGTCCAGCGGCGACGGCTTTCGGATCAGTCAGGGTCAGCGTCGCTGTTGGCGGTACCCGCTGGTCAACATCGTTGTTCCCTGACAAGAATCTTGGCAGCTACCTGCTGCCAGTGAAAAAGGGCGTTCGAACAGCTGAAGGGCTCGAGATCGGGTCTGTAGTCGAGGTTCGGCTAGAGCTCCAATAGCAGTCCGAGAACTACCCGATGCGCTGCGATTCGTCGTGGATCTTGAGCGCTACCTGCTTGAGCTTGTCGGCATGCTCCTTGCTGTGGTGCGAGCAAAAGAAGAGCTCGAACCCGCTGGCCATAGTGACTCGGACGTAGGCTTGTGCGCCGCACCGATCGCAACGATCCGAGGCGTTCAATGCGGGTCCATCAATGACTGGCGTGTTCACGGTGGGCCTCGCTTTCTGACAATCACATGATCTTGTCTGTGCTGAGGCGTGCATCGTGCTGGAGATACACGCCACGCATATCCAACATCTCGCCTGCGTCTGATTGTTCCGTCTCCACGTCTCGGACCAGTGACTGTTGTGTAACGAATCCTGTGAATCGGGCGGCTGCGATGTCACTGGATTCGGGTCCGACACATGGTCCGGATTGCCCGCTTTCGCGACGGTCAAACGGCAGATGCGAGGTACTCTCAGCCCGTGCCAACTGCCAGTCCAGCAACCGAGAGTCGTGAGTATGAGGCTCGGCATCTGCTGGTCTTGGAGGGGCTCGAGGCAGTTCGGAAGCGGCCCGCAATGTACATCGGGTCGACCGATACCAGGGGGTTGATGCATTGCCTCTGGGAGATCATCGATAACGCCGTAGATGAGGCGCTTGGCGGCCACGGCAAGGAGATTTTCGTCACACTGCGCTCAGACGGCGGTATCTCGGTGCGAGACCAGGGCCGCGGCATCCCGGTGGACATCGAGCCACGTACCGGCTTGTCCGGCGTTGAGGTGGTTTTCACCAAGCTGCATGCTGGCGGCAAGTTTGGCGCCGGCTCCTACAACGCGACCGGCGGTCTGCATGGTGTGGGCTCCTCAGTCGTGAACGCCCTGTCCAGTCGGCTCGAGGTCGAGGTGGACCGGAACTCCGCGACCTGGGCGATGTCATTCCGGCGCGGCATACCGGGCACGTTCGACGGACCAGGACCGACGGCGAAGTTCACCCCAGGCGGCAATCTCCGCAAGATAGGCCGAGTGTCTAAGGGAACAACCGGCACACGGGTGACGTACTGGCCAGATCGCCAAATCTTCCTGCACGATGCTCAGCTGTCGCTGCGAGACCTTCAGGACCGGGCCAGGCAGACGAGCTTCTTGGTTCCTGGGCTGGCGATCCATGTCGTTGACGCTCGCGGTGAGGACGTTGTTGAGGAGACTTACCTCCACCAGGGCGGTATCTCAGAGTTCTGCGAGTTTCTGGCACCGGACCAACCCATCACCGACGTGATTAGGCTCCGCGGTACGGATCGGTTTACCGAGACGGTTCCAATGCTTGACGATGAAGGGCATATGGAGCCGGCCGATGTCGAGCGGGATCTCGAGATCGATATCGCTGTCCGCTGGGGGGATGGCTATGAGACCCGTACCCAGTCGTTCGTGAACATCATCGCAACTCCTAAAGGCGGCACCCATATCGCCGGCTTCGAGCGGGGATTGACCAGGGCGTTCGGGAATGCCTTGCAAAACACCCGACTGCTGAAGAACGGCGACGACGTGCTCAAAGAGGACGTGCTCGAGGGCATGACGGCGGTGGTCACCGTTCGGCTGGCCGAGCCGCAGTTCGAAGGTCAGACCAAGGAGGTGCTCGGCACACCAGCTGTGTCGCGGCTCGTTGCCAAGGCAGTGGAGCGTGAGCTTGCCAAGTTCCTCGGTTCCACTAAAGCGGCGACCCGGGCGCAGGCTCGTGCCGTTCTGGAGAAGGTCGTGGGTGCCTCGCGGGCTCGGGTGGCGGCGCGCCAGCATAGGGAGGCTCAACGGCGTAAGAATGCGCTGGAGTCTTCCTCCCTACCGGCAAAGCTTGTCGACTGCCGCAGCAATGATGTCGACCGCTCGGAGCTGTTCATTGTGGAAGGGGACTCCGCTCTTGGTACGGCGAAGCTGGCCAGGAATTCGGAGTTTCAGGCCCTGCTGCCGATCCGCGGCAAGATCCTCAACGTCCAGAAAGCATCGATCGGCGACATGTTGAAGAACGCCGAATGCGCCTCGATCATCCAGGTCGTCGGGGCCGGGTCTGGACGCAGCTTCGATCTCGAGACAGCTCGTTACGGCAAGATCATCTTCATGGCTGATGCCGATTCCGACGGCGCTCATATCCGCTGCCTGCTGGCGACGCTGTTCTTCCGTTACATGCGGCCGCTAGTAGAAGCTGGCCGCGTATTCACAGCGGTGCCGCCACTGCATCGCTTCGAGCTGACCAATCCGCGTAAGGGACAAGAGAAGTACATCTACACCTACTCAGACGCGGAGTATCAGCGAAAGGCGGCGGAGCTCACCAAGAAGGGTCTGCACTTCAAGGAGCCACAGCGGTACAAGGGGCTGGGCGAGATGGACGCTGATCAGCTGGCTGAGACCACGATGAATCCCCGGCACCGTACGCTGCGCCGGATGACTGTGGATGACGGCCTGATCGCCGAGACCACCTTCGAGATGCTGATGGGCAATGACGTTGGCCCGCGCAAGGAGTTCATCATCGACGGCGCGTACGCGCTCGACGCTGCCACCATCGACGCGTGACTTGACTCAGTCCCAGCGTTCCAAGAGCCCGGTGTCAACGTCGTAATAAAAGCCGCCCACCACTGCTCGATCGCCGATGAGTGGGTGATTTCGCAACTTCTCGGTGTCGCGGTGCAGCGTTCGCCGCTGGTCGGCCGACGCGCCGAACCGGACCCAGGAAGCGTCCGCGCCGCTGGCGTCTCGGATCTTCTCAATGATCACGTCGTCGTCTGCTGCAGCCATTGCGCAGCGGCTATGCGGGATTACCAGGATGCGGTTGACGTTGAGCAGGTGGACACCGGCGATGCACCCCGCTAGGGCAGATGTCGTCACTCGACCGCCAGGAGTCCGGATGATCTTGGCGTCGCCGAAGCTCAGTCCAACCATTTCCAATGGCGCGATCCGGGAGTCCATGCAGGTAATGATCAAAACGCCTGCATGCGCTACGCCGTCGAAGCCGTGCAGATCGAAGTGATCAGCGAACCTCCTGTTGTTGGCAAGAAGGTCGTCGAAGGTACCGTCAGTGGCCTGATCCTGGTCCGGCTTGCGATCCGATGCCTGCTCCATGCTGTCAACTCCGATGACACGTAGCTCTCAGCCAGCGGCCGATCCGATCGCGGCTATGGGCTGAGTGCTGGGAATTCCTGAGCCGTCGCGTCGGGCATCGGCGGCCGGGAGCGGAACGGGAGTGCCGCTGGACGCTGCGGCAATGGCAGGCGCCGGACCGGCCCAGGCAAGCAGCAGAGAATCCTCGCCCTTGAGGAAACGATGGCAGCGTACTCCACCGGTTGCCCGCCCTTTGCCCGGATAGTGTTCAAAGCCGGTGACTTTAACCGAGCCAGCATCGGTGCCCGGTAGCGCCCGTGAGCTTCCGGACACCGTGACCACCACGGCGTCAGCCATGGGGACGGCTCCGAAGTAGGTGACGCTGGCACCGATGCCGAGCTTGATGCCGGCCATGCCGCCACCGGAGCGGCCCTGCGGGCGTACTGCAGATGCCGGAAAGTGCAGCAGCTGGGCGTCGTTGGTAATCAAGACCAATTCGGCATGCGTCGTAGTGAGTTCCACCGCACCGACCACTCGATCCCCGGCCTCGAGCCGAATCACGTCCCACGAGTCCTTGCCGAGGACCTCCGGATTGACCCGCTTCACGATTCCTCGGGCCGTGCCCAATGCCACTCCCAGCGAATCGTCGGTCAGCGACGCCAGACAGAGCACTTTTTCTCCAGGGTCCAGGGTGACAAGCTCACTGACGTGAGTGCCTCCCTGAAGGTTCGGTGCATGCGCGGTGATCGGAACCGTCGGTAGATCGAGTGCGCTGATCTTGATCAGCCGGCCGGCGCTGGTAATGAGCCCGCAATCGCCACGAGCCGTAGAAATGATCTTTGAAACGATGACGTCGTGGTTCGCGCGGGCGCCAACCGGCGGTAGTGGCTGTACATGATTGGTGCGGGCAAGCAGACCTGCGGAGGAGAGCAGCACCCAGCAGGGATCGTCTGCGACTTCCAGCGGAGCAGTCGCAGCAGTTGCTGCGACGCCGCTTGCGGCCAGCAAGATGGTGCGGCGCGGGGTGCCGTGTTGCTGAGCGATCTCGGCAAGCTGGTTGCCGACCAGGGCGCGTAGCTGCTCGGGATTGTCCAAGATTTCGGTGAGCTCTGCGATGGTCGCTTCCAACTTGCCTCGTTCAGTCTCGAGCTCGATGCGGCTGAAGCGGGTAAGCCTGCGCAACGGCATCTCGAGGATGTAGTTGGTTTGAGTCTCTGAGAGCTCGAAGACCTCCATAAGCCTGGCGCGGGCATGGGCGGTGTCGTCCGAACTACGGATGATCGCGATCACATCATCGATGTCGACAATAGCGACCAGCAGCCCCTCCACGAGGTGCAGTCGCTCCTGGGCCTTGGTTCGTGCGAAATCGGTACGCCGCCGCGTCACCTCGTAGCGGTGCTCGAGATAAACGCTCAGCAGATCGCGCAGCGTCAGGGTGCGCGGTTGCCCGTCGACCAGAGCGACGGCGTTGATCGCATAGTTGTCTTCGATCTTGGTCAGCCGGTAAAGCTGTTCCAAGATCGCATCCGGATTGAAGCCGCTCTTGATCTCGATCACCAGGCGCGTCCCATTCGCCCGGTCCGAGAGGTCTTTGACGTCGGCGATGCCCTGCAGCCTCCGGCTGTTGACAAGGCTCTTGATCTGTTCGATTACCCGCTCCGGGCCGATGAGGTAGGGCAGCTCGGTGATCACAATGCCCTTGCGGCGGGGATGCACCTGCTCGATACGGGCCGTCGCGCGGATTCGGAAAGAGCCCTTACCGGTGTGGTAGGCGTCCCGAATGCCATCTAGGCCGATGATCTTGCCCCCGCTTGGCAGATCGGGTCCCGGTATGAACCGCATGAGCTCGTCAATGTCGGCGTCGGGATGCTTGATCAGGTGACGCAACGCCTGAACGACTTCCACAAGGTTGTGTGGCGGGCAGTTGGTGGCCATGCCCACTGCGATGCCTGTTGCTCCGTTGACCAGCAGGTTGGGAAATGCTGCCGGGAGTACCGTCGGCTCGACATCCTTGCCGTCGTAATTCGGCTTGAAATCGACGGTGTTTTCGTCCAGACCATCGGTCATCGCTAGTGCTGCCGGCGCCATTCGACACTCGGTGTAACGCATCGCAGCAGGGCCGTCGTCAAGTGACCCGAAATTGCCATGGCCGTCGATTAGTGGCAATCGCATGGACCACGGCTGCGTCATCCTGACAAGCGCGTCATAGATCGCAGTGTCGCCGTGGGGATGGTATTGGCCCATCACTTGGCCAACCACCCGAGCGCACTTCACGTGCCCACGGTCTGGGCGGATGCCCATCTCGTCCATGGAGTACAAAATCCGGCGTTGCACCGGCTTGAGTCCGTCTCTGGCATCGGGAAGGGCTCGGGAGTAAATCACCGAGTAGGCGTACTCCAGAAAGCTGGTCTGCATCTCGGAGGAGACGTCGATGTCGACGATTCGCTCGGTGAAATCGTCATCAGGTATTGCGGGCGTTCTAGCCATTGATTGCGGATCTTCCCTAATGCCGGGTGAGGAGTTCTAAAGGAAAGGCTTGAGGTCGTCGAGCAGCGCGTCGCGGGCAGCGAGCTCCCGGGCGTAGAGGACTCCATAACTGAAGCCGTTCTGGCCTGAGCGGATGCCGACGCGCGCGCCCAGTTCCCGAAGAAACGCGGCGCTCACGATGCTGTCTTGAAAATTGCCAAGCACATCCTGCAGATCCTTGCGCTGCGAAATGATCTTGCCCGCTTTGCTACCCCATACCGGCGAGGCAGCCTCCACGGCGTAACGGTGGCGTTTGGATGCCTTGCGGGCCCGGTGGAACATCTCGTCAGCCGAGTCTTCAGCACGCCGCGCCGCAACTGCTCTGGCGAGCCGCTTGTTAGCCTTCGTTTTAGCTTTCTTGATAGCGGAACCAATCGAGTCGGCAGAGGCATCGGCTGCGGCAGTGAATGGCGGGTCGCTTCGCCAGCGATGAGCCATACCGATGAACTTCCGGTAGCGCTCGGAGTTCAGCGCTTCGAGCAATTCGTCCATTGCCTGCTTACGCTGGGCAGCCAGCTCCATCTGGATGGTCGACTCCACTGGGCCGAGAATCACTTCCGGCGGCAGCTCGGCAATCAGAGCCTGCTGGCGCTGGGTGAGGATGTCCATATCCCGCACCTTGCCAAGCAGACCTGCCCACCAGACGAGTTCTTCCTCCAGACGCGTTGCCTCGGACGGGTCGAAAAATTCGGCGAACACGCGGATCGTGCTACGCAGCCGTCGCACCGCGACCCGCGTGGTGTGGATGACATTCTCACCGGCCCGTAGCGCAGCCTCTGAGTCGATGATCACGGTGCACTGCTCGGTCAGATAGTCAGCGATGACCTCTCGTGCTGTGGAAGGTTTGTTGTTCATGCGGAGATCGTCCCGGCGAGTAGAGCGCCCTGCGCGCCGCAAGGCAGGTTGACTGAATTGAAGGGCATGCCGTGACCTTACGCCGGGTCAGCCAACGTCTAGGTCTGTCGTCAACAAGTGTCGGGAAACCCAGCTGTGGTGGAGCACTCACAGCGGCTAGTGGACGCGACCCATGCGAACGTCTGGAGCGCCGAGACGGGCGGCGTCGGCGGACAGATCGTCTGGCTGGTCTTGCGACTCGCGCTCGGCCGCGACCCGCTTGTGATAGTGCTCGACTTCGCGATCCACATCGGCGACTCCCCAGCCCAGGATGGGTGCCACCAGAGCGGCAACCTCCTGGGCCGCAACCAAACCGCGATCCCAAGTCTCGATGGAGATGCGGGTACGCCGCGCCAAGATGTCGTCCAGGTGCAGCGCACCTTCGTGCGAAGCGGCATACAGGGCTTCGATCTTGAGATACTCCGGTGCGCCGTCCAGCGGGTGAGCAAGCTCAGGTGAGGACTTGATCATGTCGAGGAGCTCGGGCAGCAAGGACCCGTAGCGGTTGAGCAGATGCTCAATTTGGATATCACGAAGTCCGGTCTCGGCGACGAGGAGGGGGCGCGCATTCCACAAAGCGTGATAGCCATCGGCGCCCAGCAACGGCACATCTTCGGTACACGACGCAGGTACTTTCTGATCTAGCTCCCGGACTGCCGAGTCGACGGCATCCTTGGCCATTACCCGGTAGGTGGTGTATTTGCCGCCTGCGATCATGACCAGCCCGCGTACCGGGGATGCCACGGCATGCTCCCGGGAAAGCTTGGATGTCGAGTCGGATTCACCAGCCAGCAACGGCCGCAGCCCGGCGTAGACGCCGATGACGTCGTCGCGCGTCAACGGGTCTGCCAGCAGGCTGTTGGCATGTCCCAAGAGGTAGTCGATATCAGCCTGGCTGGCTGCTGGATGGGCCCGATCCAGCTGCCAGTCAGTGTCGGTAGTGCCAATGATCCAGTGGCTGCCCCACGGGATGATGAAAAGCAGGCTCTTCTCGGTTCGGGTGATCAATCCGGTCATGGAATTGATGCGGTTGCGCGGCACTACCAAGTGGATGCCCTTCGATGCCCGCACCTGGAATTGGCCGCGACCACCGAGCATCTGCTGCAGCTCGTCGATCCACACCCCGGTGGCGTTGATTGTCTGCCGGGCGCGAATGGTGAAGGTGCGGCCCGACTCAAGATCACGAACCTCTACACCGGCGACTCGGTCAGCCTCGCGCAGAAAGCCAACCACCCTGGTGCTAGTGGCTACCGCTGCGCCGTAGTGGGCGGCGGTGCGGCCGATCATCATGGTGTGCCGAGCATCGTCGACCAGGCCCTCGTAGAACTTGATCGAGCCGATGACGGTTTGGCGATTGACGGACGGGAAGGACTCAAACGTCCGTTTACGGCTCAAGTGGCGTAAGCGGTGCGGCACCCCCCGACCGGCGCCAATGACGTCATACACGCCGATGCCGAGGCCCGCATAGCTGCGGTCGACCACCGGTCGGGTAAGCGGATAGAGGAACGGTACGGGCTTCGCCAGGTGAGGAGCCAGTTTGTTGAGAGCCAGCGAGCGTTCCTTGAGGGCCTCGAAAACCAGGGCGAAATTGAGCTGCTCGAGGTAGCGCAGCCCGCCGTGAAACAGTTTGGTAGACCGGCTCGAGGTGCCGGCTGCCAGATCGCGGGCCTCCACCAGCCCCACGCGCAGACCGCGAGTGACCGCATCGAGGGCGCAACCGCAACCGGTGACACCCCCGCCTATGACCAGAATGTCGAGATCCTCGCTCGCTAACCGGTCCAGCGACGCTGTCCGGGAGGTGGGGCCGAGTGGAGAGGTAGTGGAGAACATCGTCGTTTTCAGGGATTGACCAGGAATGATCGTTCCGGGTCGTGGTGGCCCTCGATGAACCGGACAGTCCCTGAGCGCGATCGCATTGACATCGAGTGGGTCACGATGCGGTGACTCTGGAATCGCACGCCACGCAGCAACGAGCCGTCGGTAACACCGGTCGCGGCAAAGAACACATTGTCGCCGGAAACCAGGTCAGTTGTCGTCAGAATGCGATCAAGGTCGTACCCGGCGTCTAGAATCGCACCCCGCTCACTGTCATTGCGTGCAACCAACCGGCCAAGCATGTGCCCACCGAGGCAGCGGAGCGCGCAGGCAGCCAGCACACCCTCCGGTGTGCCGCCGATGCCAACCAGCAAATCGACCCCGGTCGACGGGCTGACGGCCATGATCGAACCGGCCACATCGCCGTCGGCCAAGAATCGGATCCGGGCACCGGCGGATCGGATCGCTGCTACCAGATCGGCGTGCCGTGGTCTGTCCAGGATGCAAACTGTGAGGTCGGGAACCGTGCGGTCGGTCGCCTCGGCGATCTTGGCGAGATTGTCCGCGATCGGCGCATCAAGAGCAACGGCGTTCGCTGCGTGGCCTGGCACCACGAGTTTCTGCATGTACACGGCGGGGCCGGGGGAGAACATGGTGCCGCGCTGGGATACCCCGATGATGCTGATCGCGTCGGGCAGGCTCTTGGCGGTCAGTGTGGTGCCATCGACCGGGTCTACGGCGATATCCCACTCTGGACCCGAGCCGTCGCCAACCCGCTCACCGTTGTAGAGCATCGGGGCTTCGTCCTTTTCGCCCTCGCCGATCACCACGATGCCGTTCATTCGCACCGAGCCAAGTACTGGGCGCATGGCGTCAACGGCAGCACCGTCGACTTGGTTCTTGTCACCGAAGCCCATGTACCGCGAGCAGTTGATTGCGGCCGCTTCGGTGGCACGTACCAATTCCAGTGCAAGGTTCCGGTCAGGATCTGGGGCTACGCGCTCCCGAGTCTTAGGTTCAGCCACCGTTGCCATCTGCACACTCCTCTTGTCGTCGCTGCGATACCCACTAGACCTCGACCCAGTCCAGCGTCCGTGCCACCGCCTTCTTCCAGCCGTCGTAGCCGGCTGCCCGCTCCTCATTGCTGATCTTCGGTGTCCAGCGCTGATCCTCCTGCCAGTTCTGGCGAAGGTCGGTTGGCGAGGACCAAAACCCTGTTGCCAACCCCGCCGCGTAGGCCGCTCCCAGCGCTGTTGTCTCCGGTACCACAGGCCGGCTTACCTCGACGCCGAGCGTGTCGGCCTGGATCTGCATGCAGAGATTGTTTGCGGTGACGCCGCCGTCCACCTTCAGCTCATCAAGTCGGACCCCAGCATCTTTCTCCATGGCCTCCACCACGTCGCGACTTTGGTAACAGATCGCTTCCAGCGTTGCTCGGGCAATGTGATCCCGGGTATGGAAACGGGAGAGACCGACGATGACGCCACGAGCATCGGATCGCCAATAGGGCGCAAAGAGGCCGGAGAAGGCGGGCACGAAGTAGAGGCCTGCCGCACTGTCGACCTGGCTCGCCAGCGTTTCGATCTCGGCTGCGTTGCTAATGATCTTGAGCTGGTCCCGGAGCCATTGCACAGCAGAACCGGTGACCGCGATCGAGCCTTCCAGGGCGTAGACGGGTGGGGTGTCGCCGAACTGAAAGCACACAGTGCCGAGTAGGCCATTCGCTGAGCGGAAGAGCTTCTCACCGGTGTTGAGTAGCAGGAAGTTGCCGGTGCCATAGGTGTTCTTGGCCTCGCCTTCACTGAGGCAAACCTGGCCCACCATGGCCGCCTGCTGATCGCCCAGGTCCCCGCCGATAGCTACCTCACCGCCGAAGGGGCCATCTGCTCTGGTGCGGTGGTAGGCAGTGGCATGGGACGACGGCACGATCGTGGGCAGCATCGAGTGCGGGATGTCAAAGAAACTCAGCAGCTCTGGATCCCAGTCCAGAGTCTCCAGGTCCATCAACATAGTTCGACTGGCGTTGGTTACATCGGTGATGTGCTGGCCGCCGTCCACGCCTCCGGTGAGGTTCCACAACAGCCAGCTATCGGTGGTGCCGAATATCGCGTTGCCTTGTTCGGCAGCGTGGCGTACTCCATCGACGTTTTCCAAGATCCATTGCAGTTTGCCGCCAGAGAAGTAGGTCGCCGGCGGTAGCCCGGCCCGGTGCCTGATCACCTGACCACGGCCGTCGCGGTCCAGCGCAGCGGCGATCTTGTCAGTGCGGGTGTCTTGCCAGACGATGGCGTTGCCGTACGGCTCGCCGGTGATCGGATTCCATACCACTGTGGTTTCACGCTGATTGGTGATTCCCACGCCAACAAGATCAGCAGCAGTCAGTCTGGCTTGCGCCAACCCTTGTTGCACGACCTCTTGGGTACGTTGCCAGATCTCCTGCGGATCGTGCTCCACCCATCCAGCAGTGGGCAGGATCTGGGTGTGCTCAAGCTGGTGCTTGGCAACTTCGCGTCCTGAGTGATCGAAGATCATGCAGCGAGTGCTGGTCGTGCCCTGATCGACTGCAGCGACGAAGTCCGCCATGACCGAACACTAGCCGTACGGGCGTTCGTGCCGGATTCAGGGAGCACCTAGGCTTTTGGCCGTGTCCGTAACCCACACCGTGTCGGATGTTGCGGGGGATCCGCCCGGATACCCACGGGAGTGGGAAGCGGACGTCTTGCTTGCAGATGGCGGGGTAGCGCACTTGCGTCCCATCCGCTCGTCGGACGGCGAGAAGCTTGTTGCCTTTTATGATCGAGTTTCGCCGGAGTCCAAGTATTTCCGCTTCTTTGCGCCGTACCCGCGGCTGAGTGATCGCGACGTCAAGCGATTCACCGAGGTCGACTACGTGGATCGAGTGGCGTTCATTGTCACTCTCGGAGATGACATGATCGCGGTCGGCCGCTATGACCGGGTCGAAGGTGATCATGCCGAAGTCGCATTCTTGATCGAGGATGCCCACCAGGGCCGCGGGATTGCCCAGCTGCTGCTCGAGCATTTGGCTCAGGCTGCGCGGGAGCGTGGCATCCGCCGATTCGTCGCCGAGGTGCTGCCGGAGAACCGGCGAATGGCCAAAGTGTTCGCCGACGCCGGCTATCGCGTCTCCAAGGGCATCGAGGATGGCGTGCTCGCCGTGGAGTTTCCGATTCTGCCTACCGACACCTCGGTCGGGGTTATGGAACGCCGGGAACATCGCGCGGAGAGCGTCTCGGTGCGTCGATTGCTGACGCCACAACGGGTCGTGGTGTACGGACCGAGCGATCGAGCTCAAGAGTTGATCAACTCCATACTGCGCGGCGGTTTTCTCGGTGACGTCATGGCTGTCAGCAGCGATGGTGTCGAGGTGCCAGGCGTGATCAATGCCGGGTCGATCGGTGAGCTATCCGGTCACCTCGATCTCGGGATCGTCTCGGTGCCAATCAGTCAGCTCGGCACCGTCGTTATCGAGGCGGCGTATAAAGGTGCCCACGGCATCGTGGTTTTGACTGGGACTGGCTACGCCGCCGGCGACAACCTTCAGATCATCCACCTGGCTCGGGCGTATGGAGTTCGAGCACTCGGACCTGACGCGCTTGGAGTGATCAACACACTTCCAACAGTGCAGCTCAATGCCACACCGGGGCCGATGCCGCGCACCGGCGGAGTCGGAATGTTCTGCCAGTCGGCTGCCGTCGGGGTGGCTTTGCTCAGCCACGCCATTCGCAACGACCTAGGGCTATCGTCCTTCATCAGCACCGGCGATTACGCCGACGTCACTGCCAACGACGTCATGCAGTACTGGGAAGATGACGAGTCGACCCGGGTTTGCCTGCTCACGCTCGATTCCATCGGAAACCCACGGAAGTTCTCCAGGATCACCAGGCATTTGGCCCGGAACAAGCCGGTCGTGGTGTTCGAGCCTGGACGCAGCCGACGTGCTGATCATGCCGGGGTACGCAGCGGATTGGGCCATGCTCCGGAGGAGGCCGTTGATGCTCTCTTCCGCCAGGCGGGGGTTATGGTGGTGCACCGCCGCGGCGACATGATCGACATTGCCAAGATCGCGGCGCGCCAGCCGCTGCCATCCGGACCCAGGGTTCGGATCATCACGAATTCGTTGACGCTTGCCTGCCAGATGCTGCAAAAGATGGGGTCGGTGGGGCTGCTGCGAGATCCGCAGCCCGAGCTACTTGAGTCGGATGCCGGCCCAGGCGCATTCGTACAGGCTGCGCGGGAGGCGCTGGCAGACGGGCGCTACGACTCGGTGGTCTGCGCTGCGGTCAATGTCTTCCAGCAGGGCACCGAGAAGGTCATTGCTGCTCTCGAGCAGGTTGCCGCTGAAGCCACCAAGCCGCTGCTTGGCGTCTTTCTGGATTTCCATCAACCCTTGATGAGCAGTGGTGAGCCGGATGTTCCGGGATTGCTACCGAGGTTTGACGAATCGGTCGCTGCCATCCAGGCCTTGTCGGCTCTTACGGCGTACGCCCAATGGCGAGATCGTGATCCTGGCGCGGTGCCGATGCTGGAGGTCGACACCCAAGCTGCCAGGCGAGTGATCAACCGCATCTTGGCTGATCAACCTGAGGGGCGAGAGCTAACGGATGCCGAGAGCTCCGAGTTACTGCAGGCGTATGGAATCAACTTGGTACCCCGGCGCGTCGTCGACGGCTTGGCCGATGCCATCGCGGCTGGTGATCAGCTGGGCTGGAACGTCGTGCTGAAGGCCACATCGGCAGCCGTGCGCGGTCGGCCTGATCTGGCCAGTCTGCATCGCAACATCGACACGCCGGCCGAGATGACGGCGGCGTGGCAGGATCTGCGGCGGCTGGTGGTCGAGATCGGACTCCCTGATGATGACGATCTGTCGGCGGCCAGACCAGTAGTCCAGGCAATGGCGCCGCCCGGGGTAGCTCTGATCATCACAGCCCGCGAGGATGCCGCCTTTGGGCCGATCATCTCACTGGGCCTGGATGGAATCCCGAGCGAATTGCTCGGCGATGTCGCCTACCGAGTTCCACCCTTGACCACCGTTGATGCCGCGGACATGGTTCGGGAGCTCAAGACCGCCCCAACGCTGTTTGGCCGTCATGGGGCACCTGGAGTTGACATTGCAGGAATTGAAGACTTGCTGCATCGGGTGGCACAGCTCTCAGATGCCATTCCACAGCTGGCATCGGTAACACTTCGGCCCTGTGTGGCCTCGGTCAGCTCTGTCGCGGTGCTCGGTGCGCGGGTGTTCGTGGCGCCTACTGCCGACCAACGCGACCCATTGGCGCGGGTGCTGTAGACGGACTTCACGCGCGATGCGCGAGCAGGGCACAAAGAAAGGGGGCAGCTGTCGGCGGCGCGTGGCAGGATGATCGACATGAGGATTGGCTCCACCAGGAAAGATCTGCGTGCCGAAATTGATGCCTGCGGATACTTTCCGGAGCTTGTCGAGGATGCGATCATGCTTGCCCTCGCGGATGAGGAGCTGCTCGATTTTGTGGTGCACCATGAGCCGACGTTCAACCGCGACGAGATCCATCGACACGTAACCGTGCTGGCATTGACTCCGACCCGCCTTGTGATCGGGCACACCGATGATCAGCCCGCCGAGCCGCCGACACCAGGCATCTACGCCGCGTCCTCCACCGAGTCCGTGGCACTGAACAAGATCAACACCGTTGCTCTCACCCGCGTCGTGACGCAGCCGGAGGCCTATCAGGTCGGCTCAGAAGATGTCTTCGAGACCTGGCTTGCTGTCGGCTGGGGGGCGGTACGGCGCATTGACGTTGAGGTGGCGACCTGTACCGATCCTCAGTGCGAAGCTGACCACGGCTACACCGGAACATTGGTCGGAGACGACCTGACCGTCCGGATGAGCGCTGCAGCCGACGGCCCTGATCGAGTCGCGCGTCTGGTGCGGTTTGCCAGCTCGCTGCAGCGAGCGGCGGCGGTATGACCTCACCTCTGGTGGGGAGTTCTTCGCCAATGGCTAATCGGGGCGACGATCCAGAGCAGTCGCCCTCCGCCGCACGGTCCTTGCCCGCAATGGTGGTTCCGGCCTACCAGTCCACAACACTCGGGGAGCTCATGCCGAGCATCGGTGCGCACCTGGGAGTGTCAGGCTTTACCGAGGATGCCTTCCGGCTGCCGCAATCAGCCCGTTACGTCGTCGTACTCATCGACGGGCTGGGCTGGAACCTTTTGCGCCGGGCGGCACCGGAAGCGCCGTACCTGGCCTCGTTGCTCGGAAACGCGCAGCCGATTACCTCTGCCATCCCGAGCACCACAGTGACCAGTCTGGCCAGTCTTGGCACCGGTCTGCCGCCCGGTCAGCACGGCTTGGTGGGCTATACCTCCCGGGTACCGGCGACGGGGGAGATCTTGAACGCCTTGACGTGGGAAACCGATCCGGAACCGGTGACTTATCAGTCCAAGCCCACATTCTTCGAGCGCGCGGGCGATGCGGGGATCGCTGCCACAACGGTTGCCCTGACGCGATTTCGTGGCACCGGGCTTACTGAGGCTGCGCTGCGTGGTGCGGCTTTCGTGCCGTTCTCCGACGACAGTGCCGAAGACCTCAGGATCGCGTTGATCGCCGAGGCGGCGCTGCGCGGTGATCGCAGTGTCGTCTACGCATACGAGCGGGAACTTGATCATTGTGGCCACGTGCATGGTTGCGATTCCGCTAACTGGCTGGAGCAGCTGGTTCGGATCGATGCCATGTGTGAGCGACTGCGTGCAGCGCTGCCTCCGCAGGTCACAGTGATCATTACGGCTGACCATGGCATGATCGACATCCCGGCTGACCAGCGAATCGTGGCCGAGGATGATGCTGGTTTGATGGCGGGCGTCTCGGCGGTTGCCGGTGAGGGCCGTTTCCGCCAGCTTTATGTCGATCAAGAGCTGCCTGATCGGGTGGCCGATCGTTGGCGAGCGCGGCTTGGAGAACTGGCTTGGGTACGGACTAGAGACGAGGCGATACAGGAAGGTTGGTTCGCAGCCACCGATGATCAGCTCCGAGATCGCTGGGGTCATGTGCTGGTTGCGCTGCGGGGCGATTGGGCTGTCATGACCAGAGCGTTTCCGCGAGAGTTCACCCTGATCGGGATGCATGGATCACTGACGCCAGCCGAAATGGTGGTGCCACTCATCGTGGCATGATTCCGGCGTGGCGGAGTTGAGCTACTTCACCGGACCAATGGACAGTGGCAAATCGACCTTGGCCCTGCAACTGGACTACACGCAATCAGCCGCCGGGCGAAAAGGCCGGCTCTTCACGAGTCATGATCGCGCTGGCGAATCGACGATCTCCTCACGCCTCGGCCTCGCCCGGCCGGCGATTGAAGTCACCTGGGAGTTCGACTTCTGGAACTACGTCATCGCCCAGCTGACCAGCGGCCAACGAATCGACTACCTGGTGTGTGATGAGACGCAGTTTTACTCAGCGGAGCAGATTGATCAGCTGGCCCGCATCGTTGACGAGTTGCAGATCGACGTCTTTGCCATCGGCCTGCTCACCGACTTCCAGACTCGGCTGTTCATCGGTTCCCAGCGGCTGGTGGAGCTGTGCGACAGCATCGAGGTTCTGCAGGTGCGGGCGCTGTGCTGGTGTGGTGCACGGGCGACCCACAATGCGCGCACAGTGAACGGTGAGATGGTGCTGGTAGGTGATCAGGTCGTGGTAGGTGACACAATCCCGGTTACTGATGCTGATCATGGCGACGCGGCCCAAGAGGTTGCCTACGAGGTGCTGTGCCGCCGGCATCACCGCCGCCGCGTGACTCGCGCCGTGGCGCGCGCTAGCTTCTCCGAACCGCTCCCGCTTGGGGAAGTTGGTGCAGTCGACGATGGACGCTGAATCCGTGCTGATCTCTCCGGCCGAGCTGGCCAGGCTGCTCGAATCTGACCAGCTACCAATCGTTGCCGATGTGCGCTGGACTCTAGGCGGACCGCCCGGCAGGCCTGATTTCGAGGCGTGTCACGTGCCAGGTGCGGTTTGGGTGGATCTGGAGGCTCAGCTGTCGGCGCCGCCCGGTGCTGGTGGTCGCCACCCGCTTCCTCCTGTTGCGGTTTTCGAGCAGGCGATCCGGGACATGGGCGTACGCGAGGACTCTTTGGTCGTTGCTTACGATGCTGCCAACTCTCAGGCTGCTTCGCGTTTGTGGTGGTTATTGACCGACGCCGGGCATGACAAGGCCAGGGTCCTCGATGGTGGCCTGGCCGCCTGGCTTGCAGCCGGTTTGCCAACGGAGTCTGGTCCCGGGACTCTGCGGTCGCCAGGCAACTTCATTGCTCGTCCCGGTCAACGAGCCCAAGTGCATGCGGCGGAGATCGCCTCGAAGCTGGGAACTCCTGATGCTCCAAGCCTGATCGACGTACGGGCTCCGGAACGGTATTCGGGGGACACAGAGCCGATCGATCCAGTAGCCGGCCACATTCCGGGGGCGATCAATCTGCCGGCCAGGGCATACTTCGATGCCGATGGCCGGTTCCTGCCACCGGCCAAGATTGCAGCTCAGTACGCCGCAGCGGGCGGTGCGAAGAGTGCTGTGCTCTATTGTGGCTCTGGTATCACGGCGGCACAGAGCCTGTTGGCGCTGGAGTCGGCGGGATTGACGGCGGCGATCTATCCGGGCTCATGGAGCGACTGGATCGCCGACCCGACTCGTCCAATAGCCACCGGGATCGAGCCGTGATTTTGGGAGCTGCTCGCGCAAGGCCGACGCTCGCAGCTCGGCTGCTTCAGCTCTGACGCTTGGGTCCGCCGAACATAATCTCGTCCCAGCTCGGCACAGACGCTCGCTTGCGCTTCAGGTTCTTGCGCTGCGGCGCCGCGTCGGGGTGAGCCAGCGACTCGATCTCGAACTCATGGGCCTCATCGGCCCGATCGTCCAGCTGCACTGTCGGATCTGGCGGACCGGGCTCGTCGGTGCCCGGCAACTCCTCCTCGGGTGTGTCGGCGCTACGGCGGGGTGATTCCACCGTTTCGGGCGCGTCAATGGCCGCATCGTCCTGGATGCTCGGCTCCACCGGATAGTTGATAACGATGGCTGGTTCCCAGCCGCCATCGGTGGTGATGTCGGTCTCAGGCACCGCAGTTGCGTCGCTCAGCCCGGCGTAAACCCGCGGTGACTCTTCGGTATAACCGTCGCCGCCAAGCATCTCGTAAAGCGTTCCCATCGGCGACACATCGACCACGTCATCGCTCGCCAGCGGCGGATCGGGGAACTCCGCGACTGGACGAAGCATTGGCGATACCGGGACTGTGGGCTCATCAACCTCGTCGGCACCGGTAACCTCACCACTTCGCTGGTCGGTGGGCGCCGGATGGCCGACCTTTGCTGCCGCAAGCCTGTCGCTCAAATCGACGGTGGGTTCGGTGTCACCTTCACCAGAAGGGGATTGGACCAGCCAGGGCCGGCCACGCTGGGCGGCCTTGGTTGCCGGCTGGTCGCCGAGCAGCCACCTAGCCTCATCGTTCCCAGCCACCGAGAACCGCCCGCGAAGGTCGTAGAAGAAAACCGCTTGCCGACTCTCCGCGTCCACCTGGTAGTCGGCCGTGATGGCCCAGCGGCCGTCGTCTAGGCGATAGGAATCCCACGCGATGTCGTCGATGTCGACTCCCTGTCCGACAAGCCGCTCGGTGACGGTGATCCGCAGACTGCGGTGGCCGGAGGGTTCACTACGGCGGCGCACCGAGGACGACATAGCCATTGACGCCACATGGTTGCGCTCGGCAAGGACCGGCGTAGCGAAGCGCTCGACCCGATCCATAGGTATGCCTGCAATCCGGGCTACATCTTCGAGGCTCTCGCCGGCCCGGATCCGCGCCTGAATATCACGGGGGGTGAGTGAGGTTTGCATCTCGATCTCCAGTTGTCCGAGCCGCGGCCGGTCGCCCCGTACCGCTGCGCGGAGTCTTTCGTCTGCCTCGATGATGAATTGCTCGCCGCTCTCGGTCGCCACGATCAAGGACTTCCCATCCGGGCTGAGTCCCACCAATCGTGCGGTGCGCATCCGTCGCGGCGGCTCCTCGTGCGGCATTGTTCCCAGTCAACTTACTCTGCCTCGGGCACGAAATCGCGGAGCCACTCGGCGGGCCAAGTAAGCCAGCACCTGAGAAGTGCCTTGCCTTGGGTCGTACTGTCGGTCCATGCGCGAGCCTCTACAGGCAAGGCCAACCACTCGTGGCGAGCTCCGAGCGTCGGGATATGCGAGCCGTCGCATCAAGGCTGAGCTTCGCGACAACTTGGTGGAACGACTTCGGGCTGGAAGCACGGCCTTTCCTGGCATCGTCGGATTCGATGAGACGGTGCTGCCCGAGCTGGAAAGCGCGATACTCGCCGGCCATGATCTTGTGCTCCTCGGCGAGCGCGGTCAGGGTAAGACCAGGCTCATGCGGACGGTCGCCGGGCTGCTGGACGAATGGAGCCCGAAAGTCGCTGCATGCGAGATCCATGATGATCCGTACGTGCCGGTGTGCCTGCGCTGCCGCAGGTTGGCTGCGGAGGTGGGCGATGAGCTGCCGATCGAGTGGCGGCATCGCGAGGAACGCTATACCGAGAAGCTGGCGACGCCGGATACATCGGTCGGCGACTTGATCGGTGATGTGGATCCGGTAAAGGTGGCGCAGGGGCGCACGCTGGGGGATCCGGAGACCGTGCACTACGGGCTCGTGCCGCGCACCAACCGAGGCGTCTTCGGTCTCAACGAGCTGCCTGACTTGGCCGAACGTATTCAAGTCGCGCTATTCAACGTCTTGGAGGAGCGCGACATCCAGGTGCGTGGTTACTCGCTGCGGTTGCCGTTGGACATCTTCCTGATTGCCACAGCGAACCCCGAGGACTACACCAATCGCGGCCGCATCATTACCCCGCTGAAGGACCGTTTCGCCGCCGAGCTGCGTACCCATTACCTCACCGATCTCACCGATGAAGTGACCTTGATCCGCCAGGAGGCCACCCCGGTAGCAGAGGTCGGTGATCATCTGCTGGAGGTGCTGGCGAGGCTGACCAGAAGCCTGCGGGAATCCAGCTCGGTTGATCAGCGCTCGGGAGTTTCTGCGCGGTTCGCGATCGCAGCTGCGGAGGGTGCTGCTGCTTCGGCGCTGCGGCGAGCGGCGCGTACTCGTGATCATGAAACTGCTGTGGCTCGGATCTGTGATCTTGCCGTGGTGATGCCCACATTGCTGGGCAAGATCGAGTTCGAGATGGGCGAGGAAGGCCGGGAACGCGCAATCCTGGAACACCTGCTGCGGCTTGCCACAGCGGCAACATTCCGGGATCGGCTGTCCGGCTTGGACCTGTCGGGGTTTACGCAGGTCTTCGCCCAGGGCGGAGTGGTCGAAACCGGCGACTTGGTTCCGGCTTCGGACCTGTTGACGCAACTGGGCGCTGCGCCGGGATTATTCAAGGTATTGAACCGGCTTGGCTACGACGACGCGGCCGATCGGGGGCAGGTCGCCGCTGCTGCGGAGTTCGCCTTGGAGGGGTTGCATCTGACCCGTCGGATTGAGAAGGAGACCGTCAATGGACGCACCATCTATGGGGCAGCCTGACAGGACGTGATCATGGGATCCGATAGCAGCGGTCGTGATCACGCCGACGGCTATGGCTCTGGCCGGGGCCAGCACTATTTCCGATATGGAGCCTGGCGGGGTGGGCCGGATCCGCTAGCGCCGCCGTTTGACGTGCGCGACGCCATAGACCGAATTGGTCAAGACGTGCTCTCGGCCGGCACCGTACGTGATGCGCTGCGCGACCTGCTTCGCCGCGGGGTCGATGGTCGCGGCGGCCTCGACCGGCTGACCGAAAAGGTTAGGAAGTTGCGTGCCCAGGCGCGTCGGCGAGGCGAACTGGGTGGCGTTCTCGATCAGGTCCGAGCGGCGCTGGATCAGGCGCTTGCTGCTGAGCGCGAGACGTTGGCAGCTACTGACTCAGATGACGCGAGACTGGCCGAGTTGGAACTGGATACGGTGCCTGACGATGTTGCCGGCGCCGTTCGCGCTCTTGATCAGTACTCCTGGCGGTCGCCGGAAGCGCGCGAGATCTTCGAGGCGATCAAGAACATGCTGCAGCGCGAAGTACTGGACGCCCAGTTCGCGGGCATCAAACAGGCGCTCGAGTCACCGGATCCGGAGGCAATGCAACGTGTCAAGGACATGTTGGCCGACCTCAATGCACTGCTGGCAGCACACGCGCGGCAGGAGGACACTACCGATCAGTTCGCCGAGTTTATGGAACGCCATGGCGAGTTCTTCCCCGAGCAGCCGGAAACCATTGAGGAGCTGATTGATGCGCTGGCACGTCGCGAGGCCGCCGGCATGCGACTCATGGGTTCGCTCAGCCCAGAGCAGCGCGAGCAGCTCAGTCAGCTGATGAGCCACGTATTAGCTGATGCCGATCTTGCTGCGGAGATGGCGCAGCTGGCTGACAATCTGCGCGCCTTGCGTCCCGGCCTTGATCGGGATCTGCCAACGAGTATGCGCCGCGGTGGTGAGCCGCTGGAATACAGCGCTGCGGTGGAAGCAGTCGCCGATTTGGCGGATCTGGAGCAGTTGGAGTCCCAGCTCTCGCAGGGAGACCAGGTGTCGACGCTTGACGATGTGGACGTCGACCTGCTGGCCAAGCACCTTGGCCGAGGGGCAGTCAGCGACCTGCAGGCGCTTCGAGAGCTTGAGCGTGAGCTCGAGCAGCAGGGGTACCTGACTCGAGGCGATGACGGACTGCGGTTAACGCCACGCGCGGTACGGCGGCTTGGGCAGACTGCCTTGCGGAGGGTATTCGCTCAACTTGAGGCTTCCGGTCAAGGTGATCACGATGATCAGCAGACGGGTGCGGCTGATGAGCCAACCGGCCTGGCTCGCGCTTGGGTGTTTGGTGATGAGTTGCCAATCGATGCACCGCGTACGGTGTCCAACGCGTTGCGCAGGTCCGGATTGGGCGCCGCAGGTGTGGCGTTGGAGGTCGGTGACTTCGAAGTCACTGAGACTGAGCGGCGGGTCAGCGCGGCGGTGGCGCTGTGCGTGGACCTGTCATTCTCGATGGTGCACGACGGACGCTGGGGGCCGATGAAGCAAACGGCGTTGGCGCTCAACCACCTCATCGAAACTCGCTTTCGGCACGATGCTTTGCAGGTGATTGGCTTTAACCGGTTTGCTCGGCGGCTAACACCGGTCCAGTTGGCCGAGGCGGAGCCCGATTGGGTGCAGGGCACCAATCTGCAGCATGCGCTGATGCTTGCCTTGCGCCATGTGCGACGGCACCCGGACGCTGAGCCAGTGGTGCTCATTGTGACTGACGGCGAGCCGACGGCACACCTGACTGGGGGCGGAGACGCTTACTTTCAGTGGCCACCGACCTCGGAGACCATCCGGGCCACGATCATGGAGGTGGACGAGCTCACCCGCTATGGGGCCACCATCAACACCTTCATGCTCGGTGAAGATCCAGGCCTGGCACGCTTTGTCGATGCGCTTGCCCGGCGGGCCGGCGGTCGGGTGTTTACCCCGGATATCTCCCGGCTTGGCGAGTACGTCGTCGCCGACTATCTACGAGCCCGTCGCGGCCGGCGCTGACGCTCGCGAACAATTTTTTAGTGTCGCGCATCGGCTTGTGGGCGCTGCTCAGCGCACAGTCAGCTGGTTCTGCCGCTGGCGTTGCAGGATGTCGGCAAGATAGCTGCCGTAACCGGACTTCAGCAGGGCATTGGCCCGCTGCTCGAGCTCTTCGTCGGTCAGGAACCCTTGCCGCCAGGCCGCCTCTTCGGGCGCGCCGATCTTGAGTCCCTGCCGAGCCTCGATGGTTCGAACGAAGTTGCTGGCGTCGTTCATAGAGTCGAAGGTGCCGGTATCCAACCACGCCGTACCG
>DATFBI010000038.1:0-8581 GCA_035253925.1 Propionibacteriaceae bacterium | reverse complement strand
CCGGCGACTTTGTTGACGATCGACTCGGAGTGCAGCAGCAGGTATTCCCCGCCCAACACGAACACCAACACCAGCAGGTGACCGGCGAACATATTGGCGAAGAGTCGCAAGGACAGCGTGATCGGCCGAACGATGATGTTGGAAATGAACTCCAGTGGAATGATCAACGGCCACATGAAGGCCGGCACGCCCGACGGCAGCGAGGTGTGCTTCAGGTAGCCGAAGAAGCCGTGTTTGGCAATGCCGACTCCGTTGTAGATCAACCACACCATGATCGCCAGGCCGTATGGCCAACCGACGTGTGAGGGCGTGGGCAGCAGGCTGAGTGGGAAAACTCCATAAATGTTGTTGACCAGCACGAAGGAGAACAGTGCGATTAGCAGCGGCAAGTACTTACGGAAGTCATGCCCGATCATGTCCCGGGCGATCGTGTTGCGGACGAAGAAGTAGGCGGTCTCGCCGATGTACTGGCCCTTGCTCGGCACCAAGGCAGCCTTGCGCGCCATGATCATCCAGAAAGCCAAGATCAAGATCACCGAGAGCATGGCTTGCAGCATGTACTTGTCAAACCAGGGAACGCTTTCGAAGAATGGCGGTACGTCGAAACTTTGCACACCGGGAGCTTCAAAGCCGCCGTCTGCTTCCAGCGGCACCAGGCCCGACAAGAAACCGCTCACCGTTCCCCCTACTCCGACTTGAGCCTGTGCTCGGTTACTGTCGCGTGGTTGCTGCGACCCCTCACATTGGATGTAGGTACCGCATCATCGACCCGACCAAACCGCCGGATGATCACGTAACACCCGAATGCGGCACCTGCAATGATGCCGATCGGGAGCAGGAACCCGGTGCCGAGGTAGTGGTCGCCAAGCCATCCCAACAGCCCGTATATTCCGACCCCCGCGATCAGGTAGGAGAGCACTCGGAGCCCCAAGTCCATGCCGTTCTCCATGCCGTTTGATTTCTCGCCTCCTTGCGATTCCGGCTGGTTATTGGCCGCCTTGGGTTGTTCCTTCATGGTGCGACACACGCTAGCAGTGATTGCTGCGCGGGTCACGGCTCAGAGTCACCTTTGCTAGGGGGCACGTACTCGGTGTCATAGACGCCAATTCGCAAGCGAGAAAAGACAAAGATTTCAATAACTAGCCAACCCACAACGACGATGATCGTCGTGACAAAGATCACGATAGGGATCAGTGTCGGCCAAGATTCTTGGTGCTTGTTGTAAAGCATCAGCACCAGCCCAAGAACGACGACTCGGGCGGTGTAGGAGCACATCGACACGGTGAGCAGGGTTCGGGCTCCGGCATCGGCAAAGAGCACCATCACGTACTGGCCCAGTCCGTAGAAGAACAACACCATGGCAGCCGCCAGGGCCGCGGACGTCAGGCCGGGAGTGCCGTAGCCGACGGTGAAACCGATCAAGCACAACAGCGAGGCTGAGACGCCGCCCACGGCACCGCCGAGCAGTAGCTTGCGGGCCCGAATCACGTGAATGCTCGGTCCGTCAGTAGGCATCGCCGCGTGCTCAGGGCGGCTATCGACGGTCATGGCGAGGCAGTCCTTTGCCAGTCTCAGTACTGGGTCGTGATCGGATTCGGTCCAGGTCGGTCCGCGAGCCGGGATCGCAGGGCTGAAACTAACACGGGTTCAATTTGGTTGTGCTGCAAGCCAGCCTTTGTCAATCCAGCGCCTCACCGCGTCGAATTTGCTGCCTGACCCGCACTGGGCGACCGAGCGTTGCCACCATCAAGACCAGCGCAAGGGCCGCTCCAATGGCCACCACGGTCCATTGGCGTTCGGTGTGAACCAGGCCCAAGATGATCACGCCGAAGGAGACCAGTGCCGACCAGACGTACATCAGCATGACGGCACGGCGCTGGCTGTGGCCGCGCTCCAGGAGTCGGTGGTGCAGATGCTGCTTATCGGGCAGGAACCACCACTTGCCGGCGTATGTGCGGCGCATGAACGCCAGCGTGAGATCCAAGAAAGGCAAGGCCAAGATAGCGAGCGGTAATACCAGGGGAAGAACGGTTGGCACCAATCCCCCGCGGCCGTCCTGAAGCTGCGAGATATCGATCTGTCCGGTCAGGCTAATGGTCGATGTGGCAAGCAGCAGACCGAGCAGCATGGCCCCCGAGTCACCCATAAACATCCGCGCTGGAAAGAAGTTGTGCGGCAGGAAACCGAGGCATGCACCGGCGATTGCGACCGTAATGAGACTCGATGTCGTCGCCCTGGTAAGGCCCTGGTCGACCGTGAGGAGGTAGGAGTACGCAAAAAAAGCCAGAGCCCCGATGCCGACCACGCCGGTCGCAAGTCCGTCCAGCCCATCGACGAAGTTCACCGCGTTGGAGCAGAGCACGATAAAGAACACCGTGATCGCAACCGAAGTCGTTGCGTCCAGCGAGACGATGGTGTTCGGCAGCGGGATCCATAACATCTTCACCCCGAGCGCGACGGCAATACCGGCCGCGAAGACCTGACCTGCGAATTTCGTCACTGGCGGCAACTCGAAGACATCGTCAAGCACGCCAACTAGACAGATCACTATGGCCGCCACCAAAACCGCCCGAGAGTCTTGCTGCACAGTCACCAGCCGGCCCAAAAACGGCAGCTGCCAGGAGATCAAGATCGCGGCCGCGACGCCGGCGAGCATGGCAATACCGCCGAAGTACGGCATCTCGATGGTATGAACGTCCCGGTCGCGTACTTTGGCCATGGCACCGGTCCGCAGCGCCAAACGGCGGCAGACACCGCTCAGTAGATAGGTCACCGCAGCCGCAATGCAGAGGACAAGGAGATACTCGCGCACTCAGGCTCCAGTTGCGGGGATCGACCCTGAGCCGTTCGAAGGCTCTTCCTCTCCGACTTCGGCTTCTTGAACTTTGGCTTCATCAACGAGATCAAGAAGGTTTGGCACTGTCTCGCGCAGCGTTTCCACGCCGATCGCACCTCGTCGTAGTACTTGACCCTCTCCATGTCGGGTGAAGTCCACAATGGTCGACGGTGCCCCGGAGGCGCCCGGGACCGGACCCCCGTCGAGATAGATCGCGACCGAGTCCCCGAGCTGCTCAATCGCCTCGTCACAGGTCAGGGCTGCTGGCCTACCGCTGATGTTCGCACTGCTTACTGCCATTGGACCGGTACGCCGCAAGATTTCGCGAGTCAGCTCATGATCAGGTACTCGCAGGGCGATAGTGCCCTCGGTATCACCAAGATCCATTCGCAGGCTGGGCTGGATGCGGCAGATCACGGTAAGCGCACCGGGCCAATGCTTGTCAACCAGATCCTTGGCGGTCTCCGGCACGTCCACAGCAAGGGCCTTAATCAAGGTCGGTTCACCGATAAGTACTGGCGGCGGCATGTCACGGCCGCGCTGCTTGGCGTCCAGAAGTCGCTGTACCGCCTTGGCGCTGAACGCATCAACACCGATTCCATAGACGGTGTCGGTAGGCAGCACGATGCATTCGCCAGCCTCTATGGCTTGGCGCGCGGCCTCGGTCGCCTCCGCATTGACCGACAGATCACCGGTTGTGCAGTCGAACCGCCGATACCCAACGTGGAGTTCGGTTTCGGCCGCCTCCCTCGGGTCAGGCTCGCCGGGCCCGGCGGTCGTGGTCACCGGTCAATCTTGCCAGAATTGCCTGTTGACAGCCGTGGAACCACAAGATCAGTTGGGCCGCCGGGATCCGTACGCGCAAAGTGGTCGCGTACGACATGCTCCAAAGCCCAGGTTCAGGTCGGTATCGACCACCGACTACGTCTCCTCAGCGAGCGGAAGCGGGCAATAACACAGAGCAATCAACCACGGATCGCGCGCCGCCGTGCTGAGGAGGAGCGAGGGGACACGCTTTTCGTCCTCGAGTGACGACGAAGGAGGCGGCTACCAAGCGCGATCCGCGCGGAGCGAGCGAAGCGAGCGGAGCAATTCAAGCTCGCCTAACAGCGGTGACAAATCGCGGCCTGCCGGCAAGGTCGGGATGATCGCGTACGGCGCCGAAAGCACCATGCCGGACAACAACTTGCTGTGCCGATTCACTCTGCAGATCAGCGTGCTCAACGCAAAGCAGGCCAGCCGGTCGCAGCAGCCGGGCCGCCTCGGCCACTACAACCCTGATCGAATCCAGGCCATCCTGGCCGGCGACCAAAGCAAACACCGGATCATGATCACGCACCTCAGGCACCACAGACTCGAAGGCATCCAACGGAATGTAGGGCGGGTTGGCGATTACCAGGTCAACGCTGCCATTGAGCTCCGGAAGCGCACCGATCATGTCCTGTACGTACAGTTCGACCGTTGTGTCCGCCAGATTGCGAGCCGCAAAGGCGGCCGCCTCCTCCGAAACCTCCACCGCATGCACTCGGGTTCCGGTCAACTCCGTGGCGATGGACTTGGCGACTGCCCCCGAACCGGTACCAAGTTCGACGACTACCGGCAAGTGTCGCGACTCACCACGCGCCACGGCGTACACCATGGGACGCAGTTGCTCAATCGCCCAGCCGGTCATCACCTCTGTCTCCGGCCTAGGCACGAAGACCCCTGGACCAACCTCCAGCTCTAGGTAGCGGAAGTGCGCCCGACCGGTCAGGTGCTGCAGTGGTATGCGGTGTGTTCGCTTAGTGATCAAGGTCTGGAAATGGCTGGCCTGGGCATCGTCGACTACATCGACCAGCGGCAACCGAGCCAGCTCGATTCCCGCGGCATAGGCCAAGAGCTGCCGCGCATCCTGTTCCGGAGAGTCGACCCCGACCTCGCGTAGCTGGCTCGCAGCCTGTATCAAGAGCGGGCGGACAGCCTTACTCACTGGCTTGGCACACCTGCCTGGGAGAGCCGCAGCTGGGTGTCGGCTTCTTGCAGCGCCTTGATCACAGCGTTCAGGTCGCCGTTCAAAACTTGATCAAGGTTGTAGGACTTGAACCCGATCCGGTGATCGGAGATGCGGTTCTCGGGGAAGTTGTAGGTACGGATGCGCTCCGACCGGTCGACCGTACGGACTTGGCTGCGCCGGGCCGCCGAAGCAGCGTTCGCAGCCTCCTCTTCGGCCGCTGCAATGAGCCGAGCCCGCAGCATGCGCATCGCCTGCTCGCGGTTCTGCAGTTGAGAGCGCTCGTTCTGGCACGAAACGACGATGCCGCTGGGTAAATGTGTGATCCGGACCGCCGAATCGGTGGTGTTAACGCCCTGACCGCCTGGACCCGAGGAACGATAGACGTCGATTCGAAGATCATCTTCATTGATCTCAATCTCGGTTTCGGCGACCTCGGGCATCACCAGCACACCGGCCGCGGAGGTATGAACCCGACCCTGGGATTCGGTAACCGGAACCCGTTGCACTCGATGTACCCCGCCTTCGAACTTCAGCACCCCGTACGGCATGGAGTCGGGTTCACCTACTGCCGGCGCCTTGATCGCAACAGTCACCGACTTGTAACCACCAAGATCAGTTTCCTGGGCGTCGAGGATTTCGATCTTCCAACCGCGGTTCTCGGCAAAGCGGGAATACATCTTGAGTAGGTCTGCGGCAAACAGCGCTGACTCCTCGCCGCCTTCACCAGACTTGATCTCCATCAACGCATCCGAGGAGTCGTTAGGGTCACGAGGTGCTAGTAGTCGGGTTAGCCGTTCAGTGATCGGTCCCAACTGTGCCTCAAGCTCCAGGGCCTCCGCAGCCAGCGAAGGGTCTTCCGCCGCGAGCTCTTTTGCGGCAGCAAGATCATCGGTGATGCGCTCGTACTCGTCCAATGCCTTCACGATTGGCGTCAGCTCGGCGTAACGACGTCCGACCTTGCGGGCCCGAGCAAGATCAGCATGGACCGCTGGATCAGCAAGAGCCGCCTCGAGCTGGGAGAACTCAGCGCGCAAAGGAGCCGCCGACTCAAGCATCCGACTCGCTCCTCTCCGAATTGTCAGCATGGGTGGTTGCTATAGCGACCACTGACGCTGACAAGGCGGTGGTCGAGACGCGACAAGCGCCGGGCGCAGGGGCCGATCTCCCTGCCTCCCGGCGCTGTTCGTCAAGCTATTTGCTGGTTTTCTTCTTCGCCGGCTGCTTAGCCGCATACCGCTTCTCAAAGCGAGCAACGCGGCCGCCGGTGTCGAGAATCTTCTGCTTCCCCGTATAGAACGGATGGCAGTTAGAGCACACATCGGCGTGGATGACGCCATTCGGGGCGGTACTGCGAGTGGTGAAGGTGTTGCCACAGGTGCAGGTCACCAACGTCTCCACGTACGCGGGATGAATGTCGGGCTTCATGCTTGTCTCCTCATCATGTGCGCCGGGTCGCCACGCATTTTGCGCTTACGGCGTGAACCGGCACCAAAGAGTGATTCTGCCGCAGCTGCGCCGCGGCACCAAATGCTGAACGGTGGCGTGCCTGCATTTAGTCCCGTCGCCGTGGGCTTCGACAAGCTCAGCCCACAGATACCTAGCTCATCTGCAGTTACTCTTGCGCGGGCATGCTCTTGGTGATCGCCATCAGGAACTCTGCGTTGCTCTGGGTCCTGCGTAGCCGGTCCAGCAACATCTCCAGAGCCTGGAGGCTTTCCAGGCCGGACAGCACACGCCGCAGCCGCCACACAATGGCAAGCTCCTCGCGACTCATGAGTAGTTCCTCACGGCGGGTACTCGACGCGTCCACATCGATCGCCGGGAAGATCCGCTTCTCAGCGAACTCGCGTCGCAGCCGGATCTCTGAGTTACCAGTGCCCTTGAACTCCTCGAAGATCACTTCGTCCATTTTCGAGCCGGTCTCGACTAGGGCGGTCGCGATGATGGTGAGCGATCCGCCGCCTTCGATGTTGCGCGCCGCGCCGAGGAACTTCTTCGGCGGATACAACGCAGCCGAGTCGACACCGCCAGACAAGATCCGCCCGGAAGCTGGGGCTGCCAGGTTGTAGGCGCGGCTCAGCCGGGTGATGCCGTCGAGCAAAATCACTACATCGTGGCCCATCTCAACGAGTCGTTTCGCTCGCTCAATCGCCAGCTCCGCAACGGCGGTATGGTCTTCGGCCGGGCGATCGAAGGTAGATGAGATGACCTCACCTTTGGCCTGCCGTTGGAAGTCGGTGACCTCCTCGGGCCGCTCGTCCACCAACACCACCATCAACTTGACCTCTGGGTTATTGCTGGCGATGGCATTGGCGATGGCTTGCATCACCATGGTCTTGCCGGCCTTGGAAGGAGAGACGATCAACGCGCGCTGACCCTTACCGATCGGCGACATCAGATCGATGATCCGGCCCGTCA
This sequence comes from Propionibacteriaceae bacterium, assembly GCA_035253925.1. Lineage (GTDB taxonomy): Bacteria > Actinomycetota > Actinomycetes > Propionibacteriales > Propionibacteriaceae > Microlunatus. The sequence goes on along the minus strand of DATFBI010000038.1, from coordinate 1,334 downwards.
TCTGAGTTGCTGTGGTTTCCAGCTTGAGCCGCTCTTGTGGGTAGAGAGGCGTGAGCTTTGCGAAGTCTGGTCGCTGCTTGGCTGTCTCCAGGTCGCCACCATTCACGGTGTCGATCCTCACCATCGGGTTGAACTTCTCCTTGCGCTCACCCTCGCGCGGTGTACGAAGAACACCGGTGACCAGGTCGCCCTTACGCAAGCCGAGCTTCTTGACCATCGACAGGGAGACGTACGCGTCATCTGGACCCGGAAGGTAGCCGTTGGTGCGCACGAATGCGTAGTTGTCCAAGACGTCCAGGATGCCGCGAGCCGGGACGAGCACATCGTCCTCAGACACCACCGGCTCGGAGTCATAGCGTTCCAGGCTGCCGCTCCCCCGGCTACGTCGGTTCTGACGATCCCGGCTGCGCCGCCGTCGACCGCGGCGGCCTCCGCCTTCTTCCTCCCAGTCACGGCCCTGGTCCCGACCTTGATTGTCGCGCTGCTGGCCCTCTCGCGCTTGCTGGTCACGGTTCCGGCGATCCCGTCGATCGCCCTGCCGAGCCACACTGGACCCGTCGCCGCGCTCACCGTCACCAGTGCGAGCTTCGCGGGTCTGCTCCTCGGTTTGAGTCCGCTCATCGGAGCGACTGCGTTCCCGCTGCCCATCGCCGATTTCCTGCGGCGTAGGCGTGGGAGCCTCACGAAGCTGATCACTACGGTCTTGCGATGTACCGCTGTCAACGCGAGGCTGATCCCCGTCGCTAACCCCGGCAGGCGCTTGCCGCTCAGCTTGGGTCGTCTCTGTGCTCGAGGTTGCTGTCACGAGTTCCGGCTGTACGGGGTGCTCAAGCATTCGTGTCTCCTCGCGCTGGCCAGCAGCCTCACGCGGCGCCTCTGGCAGCTCATTGACTGCAGCAGTGACGTCTCTGTCACCCCGGTCTTGGGAACCCGCCTGGGCCTCCGGACCGCGATAACCATTGCCTTGCTCAGCGCCTTCTGGAGAGGCAGGAGCGCTAGAACCGCCTTGGGCGGCCCGAATAGCGTCGATGAGCTGGCTCTTGCGCATAGCGCCAATTCCCTTGAGGCCAAGGGAGCTAGCCAGCTGTTTCAGCTCAGCGAGGACCATAGAGTCTAGGCCCGAGCCCTTGCGACGATCACTCACTGCTTGCTTACTGTGTTCGCCGGCGCCTTCCTCGATCGAAGATGCGCTCGTCACTTCGGCGATTTCTGTCAACGTGTTTCCTTGTCAGTTCGGGCACGTCATCGGTGCCCATCCATGGCGGGGTGATCTCCCCGACCAGCGGGTCTTCCTTGAGGTCCTCAGCGCATCGCGACGACTGTTCTCGAGATTG
>DATFBI010000037.1:0-12417 GCA_035253925.1 Propionibacteriaceae bacterium | reverse complement strand
TACAGACCCTGCTCGGGTAGCCGAACTGCTGCCTGACCCGCTCTCGTTGGCTGATGAAGATCCCGGGGCGGTGGCCTTGATCTGGGCTGACTGGCAATCCTGCTCGTCTTCCCGGGAAGAGCTGCTCGACCCAGTGCGCTCACAGTACAAAGAGGCCTTCGTCGTGGTGCGCTGCAGTTTCCAGGGTCAGACATTCTCGCGTTGCGTCTACATCTGGGTCGACAAAGACTTCGCGATTGCCCGCGGCATTCACCAGGGTTATCCCAAGAAGCTTGGTTCCATGTGGCAGACCCGTCCGCATCCGTTTAAGCAGGGTGCCCCGCAGATCGGGCCCGGCGGAGTGTTCGGAGCGACCCTGGCTGCCGGTGATCGTCGATTAGCCGAGGCGGTACTGACACTCCGCGAGGAATCGGAGACCAACGGCTTTGTCAACGCCCACAAGATGGCTCATCACCGCATCCTGCCTGGCATCGCCTCCGGCGCGCGGGATGCCTTCGCGGAGCTGATCGAGTCCGGCTCAAGCGACTTCGAGGGCGGTCCTGCATGGACGGGTGACGCCGAACTGCGCTTGTTTGATTCCCCCACTGAGGAGCTATCCCGGCTCGGCGTCGACGAGATCATCGGCGGTTACTACCGGCAGGTGGGTGTGGTGTGGAACGGCGGCCGGTCATTAGCAACCCTCTAGCATTGCCGTCATGCCGGATCGCTATACGCTCGCAGAAACCGAGAAGGCGATGAGCGACCACGTAAGTGACCTGCCATTGAACTTTCCCGCCTCCGCCGCAGTATCGAGTCTTTACCGCGCCGCCAACGCAGTGCGGGTCTACATCACCAATTCAGTGCTGCGGGAGCACGGGCTTACCTGGACGGGTTTCGTGGTGCTCTGGGTCGTGTGGATCTGGGATGGGGTAGAAACCCGCCATGCAGCCGAGAATGCTGCGATCTCTAAGGCGACGCTCACCGGCGTCGTTAAGACACTTGAAGCCCGCGGCCTGATAAACCGGAGAGTCAGCGACAGCGATAGGCGGCTAGTAAACCTGGAACTGACGCCTGCAGGTGCGGCCCTAATGAAGGAGCTCTACCCAGCATTCAATGCTGCGGAGGCGGAGGTGGTGGCGGCGCTTTCGCCAAGAAAATTGGCTGATCTCACCAACAGCTTGCGGTCCATCGTCACCGAACTGGAGGCCAAGCCGGCGGCCTTGATCACTGACGCGGAGGAACTCAGCGTTCAGTGATCAGCACATGATCAAATGTGCCCTGTGCCCTACAGATGCGCCCTGAGCCTTACAGATGTGTTCTGAGCCTTTCGAAGGGCACACTCCGCAGAGGTTCAAGCTAGGCCGCGGCACCTACGGCTCAGCGCGCCATAGCAGATGTGTGAACACGCGCGGTGGCGGCATCGACGAAATGCCGGAAGATCTCAGCCTGGACCGGATCCGTAGCAGCCGAGTCTTCCGGGTGCCACTGCACACCGAGGTACCAGCCGGCGTGATCTTGCAACGTCACCGCCTCAATCACTCCATCAGCTGAGTACGCCGCCGGAGTGAGCCCGGCCCCAAGCCTGGCAATGCATTGGTGGTGGTAGCACGAGATAGAAGTACGCCGACCCACGATCTCGCCGAGCGGAGACGCCTCATCTACTTCAAGATCGTGAATGCGGTTGCGATGATTGCCTACCGTGTCGTCCATATCTTGAACAAGATCACCACCGAGCGAGACATTCACGATCTGGGTGCCCCGGCAGATGGCCAGCAGTGGCAGGTGATCGGCAAGGGCAACGCGGGCCACAGCAATGTCGAAGGCGTCCTGCTCCTCGTCGACCCCGTACTCAGTCGGATGCGGCTGCTGGCCCGACCAGCGGGCCGCTACGTCACCACCGCCGGGTAACAGCACACCACCGGCAAACCAGATCCGCTCTCGAGTTGCAAGCACGTCGACCTCAAGGCTGGGAGCGTACGGATGCACCACGACCGGCTCTCCCCCAGCCGCAAATACCGCCTCGACAAGGGCTCGGGCGGTCACTTCGGCCGCGTACCGCAGGGCGGTCGCACCTGGAGAGAACCTGGCTGGAATGACGATCAGTGGGCGTCGGGCATCAGGGACTTTCTCAGTCATATCGGATCCAGGTCGTCTTTAGGTAGGTGTACTCCTCAAGGGCATGCCGAGACTTATCCCGCCCGAAGCCAGAGAGCTTGACGCCTCCGAAGGGAACAGCCATGTCGCCCTCCTCGTAGCAGTTCACCCAGACGGTTCCGGCCCGCAGAGCTCGCGATACCCGATGCGCGGTGCCCAAATCAGAAGTCCAGACGGCGGCCGCCAAACCGTACGGCGTATCCCCAGCGACCTGCACGGCCTCTGCTTCGTTGTTTACGACTTGTACGGCAAGCACGGGCCCGAAGATCTCGTCACGGACGATGGGATTGCTTGGAGTTGCTCCCGTGACCACAGTTGGTTCCAGATAGCTGCCACCCGTCTCAGCAAGCACCCGGTGTCCCCCCACGCGCAGTGAGGCGCCCTCAGCAAGACCCCGCTCAAGATGCCCGAGCACACGCTGCAGACTGCGGTCATCCACCAGTGGCCCCATCTTGGTGTCCGGAAGCAACGGATCGCCCGGAAACCACTGAGCCGATGTCTCAACGATCCGCTCCACCACCCGGTCGGCGACATCGGCATGAACCACTAACCGGGAACCGGCGGTACACATCTCACCAGAATTGAAGAAGATCGCCCACGCCGCGGTATCGGCAGCCGCGTCCAGATTGGGGGCGTCCGGCAAGATGATGTTGGGCGACTTGCCGCCGAGTTCGAGGTAGACCCGTTTCAGGTTGCTGTCTGCCGAATATCGCATGAAGTGGCGCCCCACCTCGGTCGATCCAGTGAACGTAAGTACGTCCACGTCGGGATGCTCACCCAAATGGCGACCGACGACCGGCCCGTCGCCATTCAGGACATTGAAGACACCCGGTGGCAGGCCAGCCAGAACGCCCAACTCGGCAACCCGTTGCATGGAAAGCGGGGACTGCTCCGCCGTTTTCAGCACCACTGTGCAGCCGGCGGCGAGCGCCGGCGCCAACTTCCAGCCCCCAAGTGTCAGCGGAAAGTTCCATGGAACGACCGCCGCGACAACGCCTGCCGGTTCGCGGGTCACAAGTGCCAGTTCGCCTTCTTCGGTCGGTGATATCTCGCCGGATTCCTTATCGGTCAGCTGACCGTAGAAGCGCAGGCATCGAATGATCGCCCGCAGTTCGATCTCAAACGCTGCTCGAATTGGCTTGCCCATCTCCAGGCTGATCAGCAAGGCAATCTCTTTGCGATGCTGCTCGATCAAGTCGGCGAAGTGCTGCAAGACCTCGCCGCGGGCTCGAGGATGCAGCCGAGGCCAAGTACCGTGATCAAAAGCGTCGCGAGCTACCGCGACAGCGGCATCTGCGTCGGCTGGCTGGGCCCATGCGAGCTTTACCAAGGTGGAGCCGTCCCTTGGAGAGGTCACGGCACGAGTTGAACCGTCGCGCGCTGGTCGCCGCTCGCCACCAATGAAGATGCCCTCCGGAATGGAGGTATCGGCTGCAAGTTGCCGCCAATCAGTGACCGCAACCGGGTCCGAAGCCATGCTCATGTCCAGCCTTTGAGGTGTTAACCCAATAGATCAGCGCCAGTACGTTTGGGCCCTAACGATAGCCGGTGGGAGCTGTGGAACGTCAATTGTGCCCTGAGCCTGTCGAAGGGCACGCGGTCTGAGGAGCTCAGCGCGCAAGGCAGCCTCAGCGCTTCCTTGCCGCTATCGCCTCGATGCCGGCGAGAAGCAGATCGAGGCCGAAGGCAAAGTAGACATCTGGCTCCACACCCTCGCTCAAGGGCCTCGCCGCTTCCACGAGCCGCGGGTAGCGTTCTGGCGGCAAGGACTCCAGGAAGAGTCGACCACGCCGCCGGTCGTCTGTTAGCCTCCCGGACTCTTCTCTGGCGACCACGCCCGGCTCCCGCGCCACGAGGTTCACAACGGTGCTCAGCGCGTGGCGGGCGATCTGCGTCGCCTCAGCCGGTGAAAACCCTCCGCGCCTCATGACCTCCAGCATGACCTCGGTCGTACGGAGGCCATGCTCAGTTGAAACCGTGCGGGTCGAGAGAAGGGCTGCTGTTGAAGGATGCGCTCGGAGCGCGTCGAGAATCGAACTTAACAACGCCCTCAGCTGCTCCTGCCAGCTCTCTTTGGTTTCCAGCGATGGGTCGATCGCCTCGAAAACACTGGCAGCCATACCGTCGAGCAGCTCATCTTTGCTGCTGTAGTGCCAATAGAGGGCCATGGGTGTCACGCCGAGATCATTGGCGAGCCTGCGAATTGTGACAGCTTCCAACCCTTCAGCCTCGGCGACCGCCACTGCCCGCTCGACCACGGTACGTGGCGTGAGGGTTGTCTTCTCGGGAGCACGTCGGCGGATATCGGCCATGACTGTACATCGTACAGGCAGGCCTATACGATGTACATGTACGCCGTATAGGCGCGAGAGGAAAGTGATGACTCTGAAGAAATGGTTCTACCATGACGGGCGACCAAACTGGCTGGCCCGCGCGCTTGACCGGGGCACCGCCGCACTTTATGCGCTCGGCATCGCTCCGAACTATCTGGTAGCTCTCGAAGTGCCCGGCCGGCGCTCGGGTCGCACCATCGCTGTGCCGCTTGTCATGGCAGTCGTGAGCAACGAGCGCTATTTGGTGTCCATGCTCGGCGAGGGCAATTGGGTCAAGAACGTCAGGGCAGCGGGTGGCGCCGTCACAATACGTCATGGTCGTCGCGAAGAGGTTTGGTTGGAGGAGGTCCCAATCGACCGTCGCGCGCCGGTCCTGAGGGCATATCTGCAACGAGCGCGCAACGCCCGGGCACACCTGCCCGTCGATAAGGATGCGCCGCTGACCGATTTCGAGGATGTGTCGGCTAGGTGCCCAGTGTTCCGCATCCTGCCGCGCGAACGACCGCGGGAAACATCACAGCATTCAGCCGGACCAGGCCGCGCGACAGCACAAGCCGAGACGTCGTCATCCGGCAGTTGATCAGGACGTCCTTTGGGTCTTGACCAATCGTGCCAACTTAAATACGTTTGGGCCCTAACGATGCTGGTCCGACCTGCGGCGCGTTAACCGCTGTCGACCTACGTACCTCCTCCAGCAGACAGGGGCGCGATGACGACTGCGACGGTCGAGGGTGTGCAGGTGGACACTCGGCATTGGATAGGCGGCCAGCGAATCTCTTCACAGACCACTTTCACCGACATCTCACCCATTGACGAGCAGCCGATCGCGGAGGTCTCGGCAGGCTCTGCTGCGGAGGTTGATGCTGCGGTCCAGGCTGCAGAGCAGGCATTTCCTGGTTGGGCAGCTATGCCAAGGGGTGAGCGCGCCAACTTGCTACACAGAGTGGCAGATGGAATCGAGGCACGTGCGGAGGAGCTAGCCAGAGTCGAGACTCGAGACAATGGCTCCCTGCTGCGGTCCCACCGGCGAAGCGTTATGCCTCGGGTCGGTATGAATTTTCGGTTCTTCGCTGACTACGTCGAGAAGCTGGAGCATCCGGACGGTGAGATCCGCGGGCACCGGGAACGGATCACCTACGACCCAGCCGGCGTCACTGCGATCATCACCCCCTGGAATGCGCCGCTCATGCTTGCTACCTGGCGCATCGGGCCCGCACTTGCCGCGGGCAACACGGTCGTCGCTAAGCCACCGGAGTGGGCTCCCCTTACCGCATCGCTGCTCGCGGATATCACCCAGGAAGCTGGGCTACCACCCGGGGTTTTCAATGTGGTCCAAGGTTCGGGCACTGAGGCTGGCGCACCGCTCACTGCGCACGCCGGCATTCGCAGGCTGGCATTCACTGGATCTGTCCCGACTGCCGGAGTGATCGCCAAGGCAGCGGCACCGAACATCGTGCCGCTGTCCTTCGAGCTCGGTGGCAAGTCGCCCCTCGTGATCTTTGCCGACTCGGACTTTGATCTTGCTGTCAATCTCGCGGTCGAGCAGTTCGACAATTCCGGGCAAGTCTGCCTGGGCGCCTTCCGGATTTTGGTCGAGAACTCGATTGCCGACCGGTACACCGAAGCCGTGCTGGCCAAGGCCAAAACGATCGTGCAGGGTGACCCGCGCGACGAGCAGACAAACATGTCGTGCTTGATCACCCGGCAGCATTTTGAGAAAGTCGATGGCTTCGTCCGCCGAGCTCTTGAGGCCGGCGCCCGAGCGATTTTGGGTGGCGGACCGAATTCTGAACTCGGCCACCTTTACTACCTGCCGACGATCTTGGTCGATGCCGAGCCGGGTAGTGAGATCCTGACTGAGGAGGTCTTCGGCCCGGTCCTCACCATCCAGACCTTTGCTGGCGAGGAGCAAGCGGTGGAGATGGCCAACAACACTCGGTTCGGCCTGGCAGCGACCGTGGTGACCGGCGATCCCGATCGAGCCGAACGGGTCAGCACCCGGATCAATGCTGGAACAGTTTGGGTCAACTGCTTCTTTGTACGCGACTTGGGCGCCCCATTCGGAGGCAACGGCAGGTCTGGAATCGGTCGCGAAGGCGGGATCTACTCCTTCGACTTTTACTGCGACATCAAGAACACCGTGTTCTCACCGAACGGCTGGACAACAAGCAACTAGCACCGAACCGCATAAGGCATCGACCTAGAACGAAAGGAACATGATCATGGGCGAGGTGGTGGGCGCGGGCCTGATCGCGCATGTACCAACGATCGTGCTGCCAGAGGAAATTCGCCGAGAGCTCAACAACGGAGAAGACACCACATTGGTGGCTGGTCTCCATCAGCTTCGCAAGGAAGTCTTCGAGAGTCTCGATTACGACACCGTGGTGGTGCTGGACTCCCACTGGGCGACGACGGTGGAGTTCGTGGTCACCGCCCAGGAACGTCGAAAGGGCCTCTTCACCTCCGAGGAACTGCCGCGCGGGATGAGCCAGCGGCCGTTCGACTTTCTTGGAGATCCGGAACTCGCTCAGCTGATCGCCTCCAAGGCCAAGGACCACTCGACCTGGATTACTGCGATCTCCGATGATCATCTGCCGATCTTCTACGCCACCACCAATCTCTGGGAGTTCCTCGGACAGGGCCTCCCGGACAAGAGGTGGATCTCTATTGGCGTCTGCCAGACCGCCGATACCGAAGACAACCTGCGGTTGGGACGGTCACTGGGCGATGCGATTGCAGACAGTGATCGCAAGGTGGTGCTGCTGGCTTCTGGGGCACTCAGCCACACCTTCTGGCCGTTGCGCGAGCTGCGCAAACACGAGGCAGCTGGAATCGAGCACATCTTTACGCCAGAGGCTGCTGCGGCCGATGCTGAGCGGATGCAATGGTTCGAGGCTGGTGATCATGCGCGGGTCTTGGACACGATGCCAGAGTTCTACCGATATAAGCCAGAGGCGCGGTTCGGGCATTACCTGATGATGATCGGCGCCATCGGCGAGGGAGAGTGCACAGCCCCTGGTCGTCGTTACGGCGAGTATGAGAACTCGGTAGGCACCGGCCAGGTTCACTACTGGTTCGACAGGCCCGACGGCGGCTTTCCCCGGCCGCGGCGTACGCCCGAGGATCCCGAATACCAGCGGCTGGTCTCCGCTCCTGACTTGCCTGCAGCTGGCTAGCCACTGCGCAAACCCAAGGAGTTGGTATGCCTTTGCGCGAAACGCGCCGGATCCTGCTGGACGGCAACATCACCGATGTAGTGCGACACGACGACGAACTGGTGGCCGGCGACGGCCGCACAATCGGCATCGGCGAGGCGATCCATCTGGCACCAGTATCGCCGTCCAAGATCATCTGCGTGCACCTGAACTACTCATCCAGAGTAAAAGAGCTGATGTTGTCGCTGCCACCGGCGCCGACGTACTTCCACAAGCCGGTGTCTGCACTCAACGCGCACGAGGCCGCCGTTGTCAGACCTCTTGGCTGCAAGTGGCTGAACTATGAGGGTGAGATCGTCATCGTGATCGGTCGGACAGCCCGCAACATCTCCCCCACCGAGGCTGGCGACTATATCCGCGGTTATTCGGTTGCCAACGACTACGGATTACACGATTTTCGCGATACCGATTCCGGGTCGATGCTTCGGGTGAAGGGCGCGGACACGCTGTGCCCGGTTGGTCCCGGACTGGTAGAGGGCTGGGATTTCCACGACAAGCAGATCCGCACTTTGGTCAATGGGCAGGTCCGCCAGGACGGCAATACCAATGAAATGAAGTGGGACATGCACTACCTGGTCGCGGATATCGCCCGCACCATCACCTTGCAACCAGATGACATCCTGCTGTCCGGAACACCGGCAATTTCCCGCACCGTCTACCCAGGGGACGTGGTGGAAGTAGAGGTAGAAGGTCTGGGCACTTTACGCAACCACATCGTTGAAGGGCCGACGCCAATCCGCACGGATGTGGGTGCACAGCCAACCGAATCAGAAGAAGTGCTGTCCACCGCCAAAGGTGGCGACTGGGAGTTCCGCGGCGTACGTAAACCGCAGCCCTCCGGTACGCACTAGCAAGGCCAAGAATGGAGCACTCGTGACTCACCCACCGTCGATTCCGCCCGCAGACCCATCCGCCACAACCTCGGACATCGCGCAACGCGATGCTCAGCAGCTCCGCCACGGCCGCCTCGGGGTGTTTGCTGTTGCTTTCTTCGTGATCTCGGCTGCTGCGCCATTGACTGCCATGGCCGGCGGAGCGCCGGTCGCCATGCTGCTCGGAAATGGTCCGGGGATTCCCCTCGCGTACGTCGTAGTGAGCCTCATTCTGCTGATCTTCGCGGTCGGCTATACCGCGATGGCCCGCCACCACACCAGCACCGGAGCCTTCTACAGCTTCGTCTCGCGCGGCTTGCGTCAGCCCGCCGGCGGTGCCGCCGCCTTTATCGCCCTGCTCGGTTACAACGCTATGCAGATCGGGCTGTACGGGTTATTCGCCGCCGCCGCAGCCGGGTTTGTCAGTGAGAACCTCGGCGTCGACTTGCCGTGGTGGGTCTATGCGTTTGCTGCCATGGCGATCATTGCGGTGCTCGGCTACCGGCAGGTTGATCTTTCGGTCAAGGTACTTGCGATCTTGGTAACACTGGAGTTCTTGATCGTGCTCATCCTCGATGCGGCGATCCTGATCCAAGGTGGTCAAGGCGGCACCGCGCCCTTGACCATCACTCCATTCACCTGGAGCAGCTTCATCACCGGCTCGGTGGCCATCGCCCTGCTGTTCAACTTTGCGTCCTTCATCGGCTTCGAAGCCACCACCATCTACAGCGAGGAAGCCAAAGACCCAAAGCGCACCGTCCCGCGCGCAACCTACGTAGCCGTCCTGACCATCGGCATCTTCTACACGATCACCACCTACCTAATGGTCGAAGGTCAAGGCGCGGCAGGCCTGCAGGAATTCCTGGGCACCCTGCAGCCTGATCCGACGGCGTTCTTGTTCGTGCTCGGCGAAACCTACGTCGGAGCCACACTGACCATAGTCATGTCGCTGCTGTTCATCTCGAGCGTGTTTGCAGCTCTCCTGGCCTTCCACAATGCGGTAGCGCGGTATCTATACGCTCTCGGCCGAGAAGGGCTTGTCCCCGCACGGCTGGGCCGTACCCACACCAAGCACCTGAGCCCGCACACCGGCTCCCTCAGCCAGTCGGTCTTGGCCTTCCTTGTGGTCGGAGTCTTTGTGATCACTGGCCAAGACCCTGTTCTGGCGCTATTTACCTGGCTCACTCAGCTCGGCACTTTGGCGATCATCGTGCTGATGGCCTTGGCGTCGTTCGCAGTTATTGCCTTCTTCGCTAGGCATCGGGACTTTGACTCCAACGTCTTCCGCACCATCGTCGCGCCGATTGTCGGAGGGGTAGCAATGTCGGCGGTCGCCGTGTACGCGGCATCACAGTTCGGTTTGCTGATCGGCAACCCCGAGAGTCCACTGCGCTGGATTCTGCCGGCCTTGATCATCGTGGCAGCGATAGCCGGAGTCATCGCAGCGGTCAGCTTGAAGAAACGCTCACCGGAGTTGTACGCCCAGATGGGACGACACCGCGACATCGATCTCGTTCCAGACCACTAGACCGGCTTCTTGATCTCGGCAAATTCAGCCCAAACTCAACCCGACCCTGCTGACATCAGGACCTGAGCAGAGGAGGATACCGCTCGTGTTCAGATTGAAGTCGCCGGTATTCGATGATGGTGGAGAGATCGAACAAAAATACGGGAAACGAGCACAGAACATCTCACCGCCACTGGACTGGGAAGGTGCCCCGGAGGGAACCAGATCATTCGCGCTCGCTTTCGTCGACCTGCATCCGATCGCTAGAAGCTACGTGCACTGGTTGGTTGCTGACATTGGCCCGCAGGTCAGCGTGCTGCCAGAGGGAGCAGCCAGCAAACCGAATCCCGGTTTCATCGAGGTTGAGCCATACGTCGGACCGTTCCCGCCGACAGGGACCCACGATTACGAGTTCACGCTGTACGCCTTGAGGATCGACAGCCTCGGCATTCGGCCCGGAGCAAGCTTGCCAGAGTTCAGGCAGGCAGTGGACCGCAGCTCGCTAGCAACCGCCACCTTGATCGGGAAGTTCACCAAGATCTAAACGCCAAACTCCGGGAGTCGTCCACTTTCAGCTCATGAGCTCCACTTCTGGCCCGTGAGCTGCTCAAAAATCTCCACATAACGAGCGCGGGTTTCGGCCACCACATCTGCAGGGACCGGCGGCCCTGGATAAGTGCGATCCCAGTCGCTTAGTGAGGAAGACCAGTCCCTCAGGTACTGCTTGTCGTACGACCATTGCGGTCGACCCGGTTGATATTCCGACACCTTCCAGAAGCGTGAAGAGTCGGGCGTCAGAACCTCATCGGCTAAGACCAATGTCCCGGCTACGTCGCGACCGAACTCCAACTTCGTGTCCGCGATGATCACACCGCGCTCCCGCGCGATCTCCGCACCTCGTACATAGACCGCCAGAGTTAACCGTTCAAGATCATTCGCAGTCTCCGGACCGACCAGATCGCCCACCTCGGTCATGGTCATGAATTCGTCATGGCCAACCTCGGCCTTAGTGGTTGGGGTAAAAACGGGTTCCGGCAGCATGTCAGCCTCAACAAGACCTGGCGGAAACTGAACACCAGAAATTGAGCCAGTCGCCCGGTAGCTCTCCAGACCCAGCCCAGCGAGATAACCGCGGGCAATGCATTCCACAGGCACCATGTCGAGCCGGCGGCAACGAATCGCCCGGCCCTTCCACTCAGGTGGCACATCCTCGTTCAGCACATGATTCGGCATTAGATCAGCAACCTGCCCGAACCACCAGAGGGACAACTGCGTCAAGATCGCGCCCTTATCTGGAATCGGTGTCGGCAACACCACGTCATACACCGACACACGATCCGAGGCGACCAGGATCAGATCGTCGCCATCGGCGTAGACATCTCGGACCTTGCCTCGACGAATCAGCTCCACATCCAGGGTTCTAGCACATCCCTGCCAGACTGATCGGAAGCCTCTGCAACCCCGAGCCGGCTACGTTGGCTCGAGACGGCCAACGTGTGCATCCTGAGGCGAAAAGACACGCTTTTGCCATCTGAAGCCGGCAAACGTGGGCGAACGCAAAAGCGAGCAGCACCAAAAAGAAGGGACCCGAGCGCGTCTCGTTCGGGTCCCTACTGCGCCGGAATCTATTACCGGGTGGTGTCCTTGTCGTCAAACTTTGTGGCGCCGCTCGCCGAACGGAGCGCATCGGTAACGTTATCGCCGCTGTCCCTAACGTTGTCCCCAGCCTGCTTAACGTCGGCCTCAGCTTCTTGTGTTCGGCCTTCGGCCTCGAGATCCCGGTTGTCAGTTGCGTCGCCCATGGCTGCCTTAGCTTTGCCGGCGAGTTCCTCAGCCTTGTCCTTCGCCTTATCGCCGATACCCATAAGAACCTCCTTGTTCGGTGCCTCGGCCGTGCCCCGCATACCTGGAGCGGAGCGGCTCACCATTCTCCTTACCCAATCCCGCAGCAGGTCAACACCTCACTCATAGCGTCGGGAATGACATCTCAGAGTTGGCGACTGCGACAAGGACTGTCTGAATGGTGTTGTTGGCAAACCCGCCACGACTCCACCGTTGTCCGAGTGGCTGAGTGCGGCCGCTGGCATCGGTCGCCCGGGCAGACAGCAAGTAATTACCCGGTTCTGCCTGCCAGGTCCATGTCCAGTGCGCCCAGCCGTAAGAGTCCAGAGCCGGCTCAAGATCAGCGACCTCCCAGGTGTCGCCGCCATCAAGGCTGACCTGGACCATGCTGATGGGCGCCCAACCCGACCAGGCCCGACCCTCGAGCTTGACCACACCAGATCTCACAACGCGTCGACGGGACATGAAATCCGGGAATCCGGGGGGGATCAACAAGGCTCGCGGCTCGATCCGGG
>DATFBI010000036.1:0-8553 GCA_035253925.1 Propionibacteriaceae bacterium | reverse complement strand
CAGGCGCCGCAACCGCTGCTGGGCTGTCATGATGACTGATGCCTGATCCACGAGTTGACTCATCAGCAATTCGACAGTCAGCCGGGGATCCTCGTCGGGATCCGTGGAAAACTCAGGCCCCGGCTCGCCGTTTCCGCCTTTGGCAGCCATATCCCGAACAGATTACGACGACCCGAATATTTCATGCCATGCCCTCGAAGAAGTCAGGACGGGTGAACTCGACGGCCTGTCACTGTGGTCACGGGCAGTTGTATGACCAATGATCGTCTGCCCTCCGGCCACGGCTGTGGTGACTGCCGGTAATCGAGAAGACGCAATGAGGCCTCATCCATTGGCCCCGCGTTGCCAATGACCAAAACACTCCAGCCGGTTCGCAGGAATTCGTCTACTTGATCAACTTCAAATGCGATCGGGCGATTGATCAGGTATCCGGATGCTTCAGTGTCCATGCCGGTGCGAAAGATCAGCCGCTCGCTGACCAGCGTGTAGTTCATCGGCATTATGCGAGGTCCGAAATCGGTGCAGTACGCCAAGCGGCCGATATTCATGGAGTCGAGCAGGCGGCGGCACTCGTCGCGGTCCAGGGTCTCGAGGCGCCCACCCCGGTCGAGTAGAGACCACCAGGAGTTGTCGGCAATCGGAGACATGATCACCCTTCCGTGTGGATGAACCAACTCTGGTCGACCGGCAACAAAATGCGCACGGGCCCAAGGAGAGCCCGTGCGCGGGACCAAAGTCCTTAACGACGCCGACTAGCCTCGCTGGATTTGAATGCGGCGCGAAACCCCTTCACCCAACGGCTTTGGCATCCGGATTTCGAGGACGCCGTCCTTGTACGTCGCGGAGACGACTTCTGGTGAGGTACCTGCCGGCAGCCGTACCTGCCGGACGAAGCTGCCGTAGCGGAATTCGCTATGAAAGCCCCTCTCGCCCCACTTCTCGCGGCTGCTTTCTCGACGCTCTGCCGAGATCGTCAGGACGTCGTTCTCGACCGAAACATCGATGTCACGCTCCGGATCGACACCTGGCACTTCAGCTCGAACTACGAGCTGGTCGCCATCGATGAACTCCTCGACCCTGATGTCGCGGAATGGCCAGTTCATTGCGCCGAAAGGCTGCCAGCCGGTCCACAGTTCTGACAGATCCCTCGGCCAGGACCAACGAGAACTCAGGCTTGTTGAAGACTTGCCCTCCTTCGATTCGCCGGGTTGTGTCTGCCCAGATTGAGACTGGATGGTCCCAGATTCGGGCTGCCCCGCCGACTCAGGCTGGGATGTGCCGAACTCAGGCTGCGATGGGCCGGACTCAGGCGTAGTCATCGGATCTCCTCTCATCTCCGGTTGTTTATTGTCTATCTCTCCACAATGTCGCAAGATTTCGCATACCCAAGACAAACGACTCGACACATCTGCCGGTCCTTGGGCCCACATTCGGGACTCTCGGGACCTTGGACCCTAGGTAGCGCACCAATAGCGGTCCACCCTGAAATTCGGGCGGTGAAGTCACGTCATTCACGCTGGCGATCTTCACCGCCCCCGATGAGGGCGCCCGGCTGATGGCCGTGCCAATACATCGATTGGAGTTGACGTGCTATGAGCTCATCGCCAGACCAGAGATCTTCGATCGGCAACTTCACTGAACTGTCCGAGGCCGAATGCAAGCAGCTCCTGGCAGAGCACTCCGCCGGTCGGGTCGGCTTCATGGCGGCCGACGGCCCACAGATCTTGCCGGTGACCTACCAGTTCCGCCATGGAAGCGTGATCTTCCGCACCTCCCCCGTTGGGGTTCTGTCCGGGCTCGTCCGTCGAACCAGTGTCGCCTTTGAAATCGACAATATTGACGAGCAGAACAAATCTGGCTGGAGTGTGCTGGTCCTCGGATTTGCCGAGGCGATGGCCCACAACTACCTGCTGACATCGGCCTGGGAAACCGGTCCGGAACCTTGGGCGGACGGAGTTCGGAACTTGTTCATCGTGATCCGGCCGCGCAAAATCAGCGGTCGCGCGGTACGGACCCGCTCGGTTAACTAAGAGCCAGGCCCGTACCGGAAGTCCCGCTCCGCAGCGCCGGTAAGCCGGATGGCACGCAGTGCTAGCTTTGCCGCTACCCACGCCCGGGCTTCGTCGACGAAGGCGCTGTGGTCCACAACGCCAGTGGGTCTGGACCATCGGGTCTCATCTCTCAAGGAGCCGCTTCAGAGTTGCCAGGTCGGTACGGATCGCCTGGGCATCCGCCTCATACTCCTCTTCAGGCCGGGCAGCCTGGCGCCGAAGCGTAAACACCACTTCGCAGCCGGTGTCGTAAGCGATCACTCGCATCGGGTTATTGAACATGGTGCCGTCGGAAAGCCTGACGTCATGGTCGAGTACGAGGTAGGGATTCTCGGGCACGAAGATCACTTCAATCTCGCCCATTGGAGACTCGGCGAACCAGCGTCCTTCGCGTTGCTCAATTGAGCCACTTAGTCCGGCAGCCCAATTGGGCAGGTTTGCCGGGTTCGCAACGTAGCCATAGACCTCGGCTGCCGGTCGCTCAATGTAGATGCTGATGTGCTGTGACTCCTGCATTCCTCGACCCTAAGACTCAAGGATCAAGCCGACTCGTGAGCCGCTCGCGACATGCTGTGTTCGAGTCCCGGGTAGCTGAAGATCGGCAGTGCAAGATGAGTTATGGCCTCGACGCCGCAGCCTGGCCGTACCACGAAAACTACACAACGCGTGCCGGTGAGCCGTCCCCCGCTGCGGGTTCGATGGGACCGGGTGAACGTGCTTGTCGCGTTGGTGATCGTGGTTGTAACAGTGCTCGTCCACACTCTCGTCGTTGCGATACGGGACAATCTCGCAGCCGTTGTGCCGCCACCAGCAGCAACTAAGGTTTCGGACGCGCCACCAGCGGCGACACAGGCGCCCGAGGCACCAGCGACCCAGGCCCCAGAGGCGCCAGCCACACCGACTCAGACTGCGCCGGCCCCTCCTGAGATCAACACGCACCAGGCCTGCCCGTCTCCGGCGTCCGGCGCCATCCGGACGGCGCCCGTCAGGCACGGGCCAGCGGACCAATTACAGCGCACAGTGGCATTGACCTTTGACGACGGCCCAGGCCCATCAACTCCTGAAGTGCTCGACGTCCTGCAGCAGCATGGCGTCACTGCCACCTTCTTTGTGGTGGGCCGAAATGCGGCCGCTGAGCCAGAAATGCTGCAGCGAATCGTTGCAGAGGGCCATGTTCTGGGCAATCACACCTGGTCGCACCACATTCCGAGCGCGAATGCCGGTTGGAAGGCGAGCACCTTGAACCGGGAGATCGAGCGCACTCGCCGAGCAATCGTCAACGCCACCGGACGGGGGCCATGCCTGTTTCGACCTCCGGGGGGAATCACCAAGGGAGCCAGGGCGGTTACCCGCGCTGCTGGCCTTTCCATGATCATGTGGTCAGTTGACACTCGCGACTGGTCGGTTCCACCGAACACGAAATTCGCACCCGCCATCCAAAGCCGAGCCGCAACCGGGCTCAAGGAAGAGCATCCGGTGGTCTTGCTTCACGATGGCGGCGGCAATCAAGCGGCAACTGTTGCCGCGTTGCCAGGGATTATCAACGACTACCGCTCGCACGGCTACCAATTCGTCACGTTGGCGGAACCGCGCTAGTCCTTGACGGTGAGAATTGAGACTCAGGTCTCCAGCACGTACGTTCCGGGTGCGTCGGTAGTTGGCCGGTACTTGCGGCTGCCCATCCGTGGCGGCTTGCGCATCCCGCCGGCCCTTGCCCCGATCCATTGCGCCCAGTCTTCCCACCATGTCACCGGATGCGTGGTCGCCGCCGCCAACCACTCGTCTGGACTGTCTGGCAGCGGCTGGTCCCCCTCCAGTACATGATGAATCGACTTCGGACTGGGTGGATTCACGATGCCTGCGATGTGGCCGGAGTTTGAGAGCACGAAGCGTACCTCCCCACCCGGCAGTAGTGCACCGGCGTACGAGCTCCGCCACGGCGCAATATGATCTTGCTCGGCAGTTAGGAAATACAAATCTTGATCAACCTTCTCAAGATCAAGTCGCTGTCCGGCCAGTTCCATGACCCCCCGGGCGAGTTCGTTGCCCATGTAGCAACTGCGCAGGTAGAAGCTGTGCATTTCAGCGGGCATCCGAGTGGAATCGTTGTTCCAGCTCAGCAGGTCGAAGGCCGGCGGTTCCTCTCCCATCAGCCAGCTACTCACCGCATAGTTCCAGATCAGGTCGTTGGTCCGAAGCAGGTTGAACGAGCGCTGCATCTCCTCCTTCGGCAGGAACCCAGTCCGCTTCATCGTCCTCTCAAGCCGGCGGACGGATGCTTCGTCGGTAAAGACGCCAAGCAGGCCAGGCTCGCTGAAGTCGATCAGTGTGTTCAGGAACGTCGCCGAGTTGATCAAGTCCAAGCCGACGGCATCGAGATAGGCCAAGGTTGCCATTGTGAGCGTGCCACCAAGGCAGAGCCCTAGGAGATTGACCTTCTCGGCACCTGTGATGTCGCGGACCACATCAAGAGCCGCAATCGGGCCTGAGATCAAGTAGTCGTCCATCTTGACATGCCGCATCTGCTCATCGGGATTCCGATAGCTGATCATGAAGGCGGTGTGGCCGTGATCAACGGCCCACTGCACCAGACTGCGGCCCGGAGCAAGGTCCATGATGTAGTACTTGTTGATCCAGGGCGGGCTGAAGAGCAAGGGAATCTCGTGCACCTCCTGGGTGCTGGGCGCGTACTGGATCAGCTCCATCAGGTCGTTGCGGAACACCACCTTGCCCGGGGTGAGAGCCATGTCTTCACCGACAGTGTGCGCGCCAGGAACCACTTGACGTGGCACTCCGCGATTGGTCCGCAAATCGTGGATAAAGTTGCGTGCCCCTTTAGCGAGCGAGAGACCCCCGGTATCGAGGGCCTTCTTGATCACGGCTGGATTGCCAGGAATGAAATTCGTCGGTGCCACCGCGTCGATCATCAACTGCACCCCGAACTCTGCCTTCTGCTTCACGTCAGCCGGTGCGTCGGTGTCCCGAACGATGTCGAGCAGGGCTTGTTCTAAGTCGTGGTAGATCTCTCTGAGCCACCAGTACGCGGCATTCTCGGTCCAAGCGGGGTCGCCGAACCGCCTGTCCTTGCCATGCTTGGGCTGATAAGAGGAGGTACCGCCCACCGCACGGGCGGTCGCTGCGCCTGTGGCGCGAATCATTTCGCCGGCGGCGCGCGCCATCGCGCCCGCCACTTTGTCAGGGCGAGATGCCACAGTCAGGCTGGTCCGCAACAGGGGTTGGAACAATGCGAGCGGGTCAAGTCGACCCATCAGCTCACTGCCATCGAACCAATTTGTGCCGGCTGTCAGCACCTGGCCATATTGATCGCGGACCGCCTCATCGATGGTGTCCCAGTCATTGTCCGCGTCAGGTTGCGGGACTGTCGCTTCGCTCATCGACTACCCCGACCCCTCCGGTGTTTGATGGTGACTTTGCGGAATGCTTCGTAGGCTTCAATTAAGGAGCGTCGTTGCGAAGCGGTCAAGTCAGGATCGGCTTGGATCGCCTCGAGCACCTCTGCCGAGTCACTTGCCGCGTCGCCGCGGAGTAGATCAGCAGAGATGTTAAGACTCTCGGCGATTGCCCGTAGCACCTCTTCCGAAGGGGCGCGCAGCCCTCGTTCGATCTGAGAGAGGTACGGGTTAGAGATGCCAGCCATCGCGGCCACTTGGCGCATCGACAGCTCGGCTAGCTCACGTTGTCGGCGGATGATCTCGCCGAGTTTCAGCTGATCATCCGCCGACTGCTGTGTTGTCACAGCTTGAGCATACGGTTTACTTCAGCGCGTCCCGAACAGCAGAGGTGTACGCCGAGCTAACTTCGGTGATGAAGTCGTTCTGCGCCTTGACAACAGTGCTGACCCAGTCGAGCTGCGTGGCCTCTGCCCACTGCTGCCGGAAGTCGACGTAGCTGGTGATCGCCTTCTCGTAGCCGTCGAGCACAGCATTGCCGGTCTTCTTGCCGCTCTCGATCACCTTCTCACTGAGATCGCGGTAGCGCTCGCTGACGTCGCCGAAGCCCTCAGTGAAGTCGCCGAAAGTCTCAGGGCTCTTCTTAGATGTGGTCGTTGCCATGATGTTTCTCCTTGATGGTTTGGGGTCCAACGCACTCAATGTTAGCCAAAAAACGCTAGCTTAGCTAGCGGAGCCAGTGCGACATGCGTCACACTGCGCCTACTCACTGTGCGCCCTGAGGTCACTATGCGCCCTGACGTCACTATGCGCCCTGACCTCACTATGTGCCCTGACCTCACTATGTGCCCTGAGCTTGTCGAAGGGTGCATCCGGCAGATCTCCCTAAGATGGTGGCCATGAATGCCGAGTCCGAGTCGTCGGAGAATTTGGTTGGTGATCTCATTCGCCGGCAGCGGGAGTTAGCGGAGCTGTCGATGCGACAGGTCGCGGCAATGGCCGGTATCTCCAACCCGTATCTCTCTCAGATCGAGCATGGACTGCGGGCTCCCTCGGCCGAGGTACTTGACACGATTGCCGCAACACTCGGCATTTCGGCCGACATGCTGCGACCGCAGCCGACAGACGATGGTCATGGCAGCGATGGCCATGATCGCGAAGCACCGCATCGGCCTGACGAGCACACCTCACTGGTCGCAGCCATCTCTAACGATCCGGGCTTGACAGCAAGGCAACGCCGGGCGCTCGTCGAGATCTATACGGCGATGACTGAGGCGACCGCTGCTCGGCGCAACCGCCGAAATTCCTAGCTGCGATTGAGGTCAGGACTATGGCACCGGAATTCGAGTCAGTCGATGACTACATCAGCAGCTTTCCACCGGAAGTCCAAACGGTCCTGCAAGCGGCACGGGAGACGATCCACGCTGCCGCTCCGGGCCTGCAGGAGTCGATCAGCTACGGAATTCCGACCTTTAGGATCGACGGCCGACCCGTTGTCTACCTCGGCGGCTGGCGTAAGCACATCAGCATCTATCCAATCCCTGATCTTGACGAAGCTCTGAAGTCGAACATGGCTCCCTATCTGTCCGGCAAGGGCACTGCGAAGTTCCCCTTAGGCAAGCCGATACCTCACGAGTTGATCAAAGCCCTTGTGGAACGACTCGCTGCGCGGCGCTAGCCGCCCAGAGTCCCGGGCACGATGGCCGGTGGATCGGCAGGCTGAGTCTGGCGATAGACGGCGTTCCCTTTGTAGGCCCGCTTCTCCAATTGCAGCGCTTCCTCGCGAGCCTTGGCCATCTGCTCCCGGCTCAACTGAGACACCTTGCTGAGCACAAGTGTTTCGCCTTCCGGGTCGTCTACAGCAGTCACGTGAATATTGCCGACGTCCGGCGCATAGAACTTGCGCTGGTAACCGCTATCCGGCTCAAGCGGACTCCGCTCGTCGATGATCATCACGCCCTCGTAGCAGCCGACTGGGATGCAGGTCCTTTGCTGCATTTTTGAGACCGTTGCGCAGTCCAAGAACTCGATCTCAGGGGCCCAGCCCTGGAGATACTCAGGTGTTCCAAGTTGCGGGTTTCCCACCATTGAGTTACCCGGCTCAGCTTCAGCTAGACCGGCAAGCCAGACGTCCGGGGCTGCGTGGAACTTGCCGTCCTCCCACTCCTCGGGATACTCGCCAAGATTCCAAATATTGCCGGCGTTGTCCTGTGCTTCGAACCTCAACTCGGCTTCCTGGAGCTCACCCTCGTTGATGTCCTTTTCCAAGAGAACCACTGCTCGTACGCCATTGATCACCTTTGTCAGGTCGGTCACCGTCGTCACTATCTGATGAGGCAGCAGACCGCCGCCACGGTCGGCGACACCATTCATGGTGAACTGGGTCCCCGGTACCAGCGGATTCCATTTGTTATCGATCTTGGTTGGGTTGGAAAAGTTCGTAGCGCTGAACGGCGTAACCGGTTTGCACTGCGCTCTCTCGGGCTCATCACCCGATGCCGCAACAGTATTTGCAAAAACCAGTAGGGAAGCACAGAGAACGATCAAGATGGCCGGTCGGACCCGTTTGCCGGGCATTGAGTCCCCTTTCTCAGCACAGTTGTTATTGAAACCCGGTGGTCGAGAGGTCCCAGAGCCCTTCCCCAACACTTAGGGTACGCACTTCCGGTGACAAAAGTCGATGCGCAAATGTGTAACAGCTGCGAGCGTCGGGAATCGCGCCCGCCGTGCTGAGGAGGAGTGAGCTGAGGCGCTTTTCCTCTGCGAGCGACGACGAAGTAGGCGGAATCAATGCGCGCGATGCGCGAGCGGCTCCAGAAATTGTATTTCGATCTCTGTTACTCAGCTTGATTGGCGATCACGACCGTGGACCGCATATGTCACTGACAAATCTTGTGACAGATTGACTCACAAAGGTGGCGAACAGTGATGCCTGCCATTCGGGACTCCGAACAGCCCGCTACGCAAAGGTTGAGCGATCGCTTACTTCCACATATGGAGCCGCACCGTAGTCCCGGAGGCAGTGGAGCGCAGCTGCACAAGATCACATCTCCGGTTGGCTGAGGACAGCCCGTCACGATCGTTTGACACCA
>DATFBI010000035.1:0-8848 GCA_035253925.1 Propionibacteriaceae bacterium | reverse complement strand
GTTTCTCCGCACCGAGCGACAGAACGCTCTTGCTGCTCAGACAAAGCAGGTGACAGTGATCGGGTGTGACTTCTAGGGGAGCAACAAGTTGATCAACAACGAGGCTCCGTATGCCCCGCCGAGCTTTCCGCGTTCCCGCGGAAACGTCAGATCGGCAACAATCGAGGCAGGCTTGAACATCAGTCGTGCCCGAATCCAGCAGGAGTAATCGTGTCCGTCTCAATCTGTCGTACGTGCGCCGTCGAGCACAGTGAGCCAGCCTCTGTCTGTGCTATCTGCGCCGATGAACGTCAATACGTACGCCCCACCGGCCAGCAGTGGACGACCTTGGAGGAGCTGCGCGCCGCCGGCCACAAAGGCAGTGTTGCCGAAGTCGAGCCAGGACTGTATGGCATCAGGATCGAGCCGTCGGTCGGAATCGGCCAGCGCGCACTACTTCTCCAAACGACGTCGGGCAACCTGTTGTGGGATCCCAACGGATATATCGACGACGATTTGATTTCGAACATCAGCCAGTTAGGTGGCCTCGCGGCAGTAGCGGCCAGCCATCCACATATGTTCGGGGTGCAAGTCGAGTGGTCACATCGGTTCGGCGGCGTGCCGGTCTATGTACAGGCATCCGACCGCGAGTGGCTCCAGCGTGACGACCCAGTGATCACAATCTGGGAAGAGAAGACCGAGGTACTGCCCGGTGTGGTGCTCCATCGAATTGGCGGCCACTTCCCCGGCAGTGCGGTGATTCATTTTGTCGGAGCTGACGGACGCGGTGTGCTGCTCACCGGTGACACCGTGGCTTGCACACCGGATGAGCATTGGGTCTCATTTATGCGGAGCTTCCCAAACAAAATTCCGTTGTCAGCGGCAGTGGTGGCGAAAGTGGCCGATCGAGTGCTGCAACTCGACTTCGACCGGCTCTACGACAACTTCGGCGGGCGCGTTGCCAGCGATGCGGCCGAGTGGGTGCGCCGCTCGGCCGACCGCTACATGGCATGGGTCCGCGGGGACTTCGATCACCTCACCGGCTGATCATCGGGTCTCGGGCGAGCGGGTCTTGGCTGCATCGCGCTCGACCACCGGATCGAGCACATCGTCGATCTTCGCCATGAAATCGTCGTCCAGCTTTACGCCGGCGGCGGCAGCGTTGTCAGTCACCTGCTCGGGCCGGGATGCCCCGATGATCGCGCTTGCAACGTTGTCGTTCTGCAAGGTCCACGCCACAGCCAGCTGGGCCATGGATAGCCCTGCCTCCTTGGCCAGTGGTTCCAACTGCTGCACGCGTTTCAGTACGTCGTCGCTCATCCACCTTTGGATCATGTCCGCGCCGCCCTTCTCGTCGGTGGCTCGGGAGCCGGGCGGCGGCTGCTCGCCTGGACGGTACTTTCCGGTGAGCACACCCTGAGCGATCGGCGAGAAGACGATCTGGGACATGCCGAGTGACACAGAGACCGGAATGATCTGGGCCTCGATCACCCGCCAGAGCATGGAATACTGCGGCTGGTTGGAGATCAGGTGGATGCCGAGCTGCTCGGCGAGGTCATGCCCGTCCTGGATTTGCTGAGCCGTCCACTCGCTGACTCCGATATAAAGTGCCTTGCCCATCCGCACCACGTCCGCGAACGCCTGGATGGTCTCATCGAGCGGAGTTTCGTAGTCGTAGCGATGTGCTTGGTAAAGATCGACATAGTCAGTTTGCAGACGCTTGAGCGAACCATTGATCGACTCCATGATGTGCTTGCGCGACAGACCGGAGTCGTTGTGTCCTTTGGGTCCGACCGGCCAGTAGACCTTGGTAAGGATCTCCAGTGACTCCCGACGTTCACCTTTGAGTGCCTCGCCGAGGACCGCCTCTGCCTTGGTATTGGCGTAGACGTCGGCCGTGTCGAAGGTACTGATACCGGCATCGAGTGCAGCCCGTACGCAAGCCTTAGCTTGATCGTTTTCGACCTGCGAACCGTGTGTCAACCAGTTGCCGTACGTGATCTCGGAGATCTTGAAACCGGAGTTCCCGACGTACCGAAATTCCACTATGCCCCCTTGTGTTGTTTGATCTCCTGGACTGCTCCCGATGATCTTTTCGCCATTTAGATATCACGCCAAATTGCTGACTTACGGATCTCGTACTCGGCTGCGCTGATCATGCCACTGTCCCGCAGTGCACGAAGTTCGGCCAGCACCTCCAGCGGGTCGCGCGCCGGCCGCACTTCGCCGCGAATTGCCTCCCGCGCCTCATCGGCCAGCATCTCACCCTGAGTGCCAAGGATCTGATCGACTGTAAGACTGCCGTCGGCGGTGGTAATCCGGACAGTCCCAGAAACCCTACGAGTAGCGGCCTCGATCGCAATTACCTCAGGCAGCGGGATGCTAAACGCCGGCTCGGTGCTGCGGCGCGGGCGGAACAGAATGCGTTCGCTGGTCAGCACGAACAAGCCCATTTCCCGGCCGTACCGGCCATCCATCATCCGCAGCACGGTTTCGGAGGCAGTGAGCGATGACTGCAATCGAGCCACATGAATATCGGAGCGTTGATCAGACGCCATAGCAGCTGCGGCGGCAAGTATGTCGGGGCGCAGGTTGTACCGGGCCAAGCGCTCTTGGACGGTAGGAGGTCGTAACCACCTGAACCATGACATCGGGCCGCGTCCTCGTCTCGAATGATCATCGATCATGACATCCGAGCCTGCCCGGCACCAACTGCGCGATACCTCGGCTGGACCCGGCTCCGCCCAAGCCGGCGTCTCTGGCCCGCAGAATGGCTCCCGACCGGTCGGAGTGAACTCTGAGCGCCACCGCACTTAGCATCAGTTACTGAGAGTTGGCACCGTTTGCAGATGATGCGCAGTGCGAGTAATTGATGCGAAGTCAGTCAACGAGAAGCGCGCAAATGCTCGGAGCACACGTTCGCGAAGAATGCCAGCGCGATACAAGTCGTCCCAGATCCAGCGGACAACTTGCAAGCCGAGGTCGCGCACTGCGTCTTCACGCAGCTTCTCCTCGAAGATCACATCCTCGCTCCGCTGCCCGGGTTTAAGAAGCTGACCGTACTTGAGCTTCCCGTCGAACTCGCCCACAGTCTTCTGCTCTTTCCAATAGAAGTCGACGCGAGCGATCAACCGGCCGTCGGGGCCGAAGATCTCAACCTGAGGCTCGGGAGCGGGCAACCCTTCCTCCATCAGCCGTACCCGGCTCACCGACTCGCCGGCGCTCTCGCTGCGTCCGTCCAGGAACTCAACGACCCGGCGCGCCGCACGGACACCCGGCCAACGTTCCATGGCGATCAGGCCAGCGTCGAGGTCGCTTCTGGTGAGGCCCAGGGCCAATGCGTGATCACCCGCGGCCACCGCTTGCGTCATCGGCAAGGTGCGGGCGAGGTCGAGGACGGTACGGCACAACGACGTCACCGGCATGTTGTCGATCAATACAATTTCGGGCCCGGCAAGGGGAGCCCCGTGCACCTGGACCACGGTGCGCTTGATTCCACTTCCGCGACGATTGCGAGTCACGTGGACCTTGGTCACGGCACCAGACCACACCGGCAAGCCGTGTAGCACCGCAGCGGAACCGTGGCTGAAGACCGCGCCATCTCTTAGCTGAGGCGCCGTTCCCAGTATCAGGCGTCGATGCCGCTGCGCGATTCCAAGATCAGCTTCGGGCTCCCGTACGTAGGCCCCACGCCGTACCCGGACGAGTTCGCCTCCACGCTGGAGTCGCCGCAGGTCGTCATGGTCATAGCCCTGGCCTAGAAGGGTACGAGTGAGGCGGATGTCATCCATGAGCAAACCTCAGCGCACTCCGGGGTCTGGCGGAACCTGGTTATACCAATCTGGGGATAACTCCTTCGCGGCCCAGGAACCGGCGACGCGACAGATCGCGCGTCGCGCACAAGCTTCCCCGAGACTCATCCCGACCAGCCACGCCGACCTCGCATCACTGACTGGGACTTCGCATCACCTCCAAATGGTGCCAAGTCCCAGTACGTGATGCGGAGTGGTGGGTCACTAGCACCCGACTAGCCTGACCCTCACCATGAGGGCAGGTGTCAGCAAGCAGAGTTCCGTTCGCAGTATCCGGCGTTCGGTGCGCTGGCGGGCCCTGAAGGAGTACGTCGGCGGAGCGTTGTGGGTGCTACCGACGGCAGCCGCACTGATAGCCCTTGCTTCCGGATATGCGATGTCGCAGGTGGAGGTACGCCCTGGATCGCCACTGAATCTGCTGGCTTTCCAAGGAACTGCAGACGATGCCAGGGCGCTGCTGATCGCCATTAGCAGCACGGTTGTGACCGTGATTGCGCTTGTCCTTGGTCTGACGGTGGTCGCGCTCCAACTCTCCTCGACGCAGTTCTCACCCCGGCTGCTACGCAACTTCCTCCGGGATCGTGGCACCCAGGTTGCCCTCAGCACCTTTATTGCAACCTTCGTCTACAGCTCCGCAGGTCTATTCACCGTCGGCCTGGAGGCCGGTATCCGCACTGAGGTCTACCCGCGGCTGGCTGTCAGCGTAGCGATCGCGTTGCTCTTTCTCAGTCTCGGCATGGTGGTGTACTTCGCCGACCACCTGGTGCATTCAATCCAGATCGATGCCATCAATCGCAAGATTGAGCGCAACACGCGCCATGTCATTGCCCAGGAAGACACAGCAACCGTCGAGGAAGCCGCGCCACAGGTTCCACAGTGGGCTGTGCCTTTGCTTGGCCGGAAATCCGGCTATATCCAGACCGTCTATCCGCAGCTGCTGCTTCCTTTGGTGAGCGATGACGATGTCACCATCTGCTTTCGCAAGCGGGTCGGTGAGCATGTGGTTGCGGGAACTGTTATCGGCTGGGTCTGGGCGCCTTCGGCGAACGACCCACCACCGGCCGCCGAGCCCTTTGAAGTGGCGGTAGACGCCGATGTCCGGATTGGCTTCGAACGAACCATTGAACAAGACATCGCATTCGGCATCCGACAGCAGGTCGACATTGGTGCCAAGGCCCTTTCTGCGGCAATCAACGATCCCTATACCGCAGTGCAGGCGATTGATCACCTCGCGGTTGTCGTCTGCGATCTCGCGGTCCGGCCACTTGGCACCAAGATCATCACCGGTCCGGGAGGCAAAGGGCACGTCGTCATTCCAGGAAACAACTTCGCCGACTACATGTTCTTCATCGGCGGATTGTTCGGCCGGTATGGATCCAGCGATCTCACGGTGGTGTTGGCGCTGCTCCGCCTGTTCGAGACCGTTGTTGAGGTGCTTCCTCCAGGTTCCCCCCGCCTAGCGGTAATGGGTCGGGTGGTTGCCGAAGCCCTAGCTGATGCCGAGCGCACGATGCCGCGGCCGCAAAGTCTGGAGCGAGTCCGGGCAGCCGTAGCTTCCCTACGCCTCAAGATCAACTCGAGGGCCGCAGCAGCGGTCGAGAAGTCCTGAGACAAAGTCCTGAAACAACGGCCGAGTTCTCACAAGTCGGTCCATGCGATCGAGGCGATGCGTACCGGCACTGATACACCGCGTACGTCCACTTCGCGCATATCGGTCGCCGCCACATCGCCCGCCTCGGCGAGGGCATCTGCCGAAGCCAGGATCTCGCCACCCTCGGCAAGCGCTGCGATCCGCGCCGCGACGTGGACACCCACTCCGCTGAAGTCCTCACCCCGCTGGGTGGCTTCGGCCAGGTGCACCCCGACACGAACCGGGGGTGCAAATCCGCTGCTCACTGAGTGTGAGGCGAGCGCCTGCTGAATCCTGATTGCGCAGCGAATCCCCTGCCGCGCGGTATCGAAGGTGGCGAAGATTCCGTCGCCAGTGGAGTGGACTATCCGGCCGCCTTGCCGGGCGACTTCAGTGCGGAGCATCTGGTCGTGCCAGTGGAGGAGGCGCCCCCACGCCTGGTCGCCGAGCGCCTCGGCGAGCTTCGTTGAGCCAACAATGTCAGTGAACAGGAACGCCATCCGGACCTGAATCCGGTTGGCACGACGGTCCGCGAGCTCCCGCAGTTCTGCCTCGACCGCCGCCAGGTCCGGCTTCGCGCCAAGCCGCTCGAACTCATCTCGCGCAGCCCGCAGCTCCAGGTCGGCGTCGTCGTCATCCCCGCACGTTCGCAGCGCCTGGGAGAGCGCCGCTCGGCTGCGCGCGATTTCGTAGGACGATCCGACCTCGCGCCAAAGCCGGAGCGCTGTTCGGAGTTCGCGTACGGAGGCTGTCACGCTGCTTTCAGCGAGCAACAGCCGCCCGCGGGCGTACGCCAGACCTGCGCGCTGCGCCGGCGGGCTGGCGTCCTCCACAATTTCGGCAAGCTGTTCGATCGCCGTCTGGGCCCGCTCGGTGTCGCCCATCTTCAAGGCGATCTCCACCTGCGCGCCGAGGAGGCGCAACCGCGCCATCGTGTTCCAGGACGATTCCGCCAACGCAGTCTCTATCGCCGCGGCCGCCAATCCGGCCTTACCGGATTCCAGTCGGATCAGGGCGAGCGCTGGCTGCGGGCTGCGTCCCAGTGCATGCGCCTGGCGTAGCACCTCCTCGGCGCCTTCCATATCACCGCGAAGCCGCAGGATGTCGCCAATCGCATAGAGCCCATCAGCCATCACCGGAATCGCCTGGAACTTCTCCAGCTCCTCGGTGGCACGTCGCAGCTCCTCCTCTGCCTGTTGCCAGCTGCCCTGGAGCGCCGCAACCTCTGCTCGGTGGACCCGACACACGCCGGGAAACCCGCCCACCGACTCGGTCTCACACCAGCGATCAGTCATCTCGATCCACTCGCCGGCGCGCCGGTAATCGGTGAGGTCGCGGCAGGCGGCGATCATCTGGCATGCCGTTATTCCCGCGGTAAGCGGCGACAGGTCACCACTCACAGCGGCAATCGCGGCCTCCTCCAGAAGTCCGATACCCTCCCCGATCGCGCCGGTGGCGATCCGCAGCGTCGCCTGGGCGGTGAGGGCAAACGCGTGAAGATCCTGATGACCGGTACGCTCCCCGATTGCCACCGCCTCATCGGCAAGCTGCAGTGCGCGGGGGATATCTCCTGCGGATTTCGCGGCCTCGGATTGGATGAGGGCGAGATACCCGTGCGCGTACGACTCGGCTTGCCCGGCGAGGAGGTGGGCGGCGCGCCGCGTCCAGGCTGAGGAAATCGACTCCTTCCCCTGGAGCGAGAACGCCATGGCGACCTCAAGCGCGACATAGGCCGCACGGATCTTGTCTCCAGCGCGCTGGTAGGCCGCGAAAGCTCGTTCTAGGATGCCCGGGCGCAAGTCAGCGTGACCGGCGAAGAATGACGCGATGGCGAGCGATTCGAGATCCGGACCGTCGAGGCCCATCTCGGCATCCGCCTCGCTGAGCAGCTGGAACGCTTCGTGCCACGCGTGCCGCGCGAAGGCTTCACGGGATGCAGTCAGAACATCCGGAAGCTCGGCCTCGGCAGCTGACGCGGGCTCGATCATCGGCGCTGATCTTACAACTCGCCCCCGAACCTTACGAGGCGCGGATCACGCCACCGAATATCGTGCTGAGATTCTGATAGGTCGGCGTTATGGCAAATGGACCAGGAGGTCGATCGTAAAAATGATCATCGTGGGAGCCGACTCGGGTACATCATGACTGCATCAAAGATCGCGGCAACTTCGCGTACTACATCGATGGCGGCGCGCGTCTTGCTCGGAATTCTTGCCTTGGTGGAGGCGCTCGTCGGTGTCTGGGCACTGTTCGCGCCGGAGGGCTTCTACCGCAACTTCCCGGGAGCCGGACAGGCATGGGTCTCGTTGCTGCCGCCGTACAACGAGCACCTGATTACTGATGTTGGTGAGCTCAGTCTGGCTCTTGCAGTGGTGCTGGCGGCCGCGGCGGCTACCGGCCAGTGGCTGCTGAGTGTGGTGGCGCTGGCGGCCTTTGCCGTCTACACGGTGCCCCACATGATCTTTCACAGCTTCCACCTGGAAGGCTTTAGCACGGCGGAAGCGATCAGCCAGACGGTGGGATTTGTGCTCCAGCTCATGCTTGGTGCCGTCGTGGCATGGTTCCTGTGGCGCGATCGGCCGTGGCGTGATCGGCCGCGAACGGCCGAGATCGACCAGGCTTCCTAGCGCAATATCAGACTGCGCCGTCGGTACTGATCAACATGAGGGCGCTGTCGGCTCTGATCCCGAGCGCAGCCCGACGGTCGGCATACTCAAGGGCTTCTCGTACGCCAGCCAGCGCTGCGCCGCCGCACGGCCCGGCCGGGATTCCTAACTCATTGAGCCGCTGCATTTCAACCCGGGCCTGATCATCGGTGACGGTCACGCCGGCATCCAGACCGTCGCGGAGAACTGGCCAGGCGATCGTGGACATACTGCCGCAGTTCAGTCCAGCCATGATCGTTGGTTGCGATGTGTCAACCCTTAACGGCTTGCCGACGGCAAGACTGGCTGTGACGCACCCGGCCGTCATCGGCTCGACCGCCAGGACACCCGGATGATCTTCGCGGATCGTATTACGGTAGTGCGGCAATAGGGCTTGCAACAGCGACCCCACCCCAGTCGGCACGGTTACAAGATCGACTGCACGCCCACGGAGCTGTTCATCAATCTCGGTGAATAAAGTGTCGTAGCCGTCCACAATCCATTGCGGAATCTGCTCATAGCCCAGCCACGCGGTGTCCTGGATCAGTAGATCGCCGCGGTGCCCAGCGGTTGAACTGGCGGCGGCCCAGACAACTTCGTCGTAAATCAGGTCGGTTTCTACCACCTTGGCGCCTTCATCGGCAATTGCCTGCATGGTGTCCCGAGACGTTCCTGCCGGAACGTAGATGCGTGCCGGCAGCCCGAGCAGCGCGGCAACTCGGGCCAGCGCTCGTCCATGGTTGCCATCAGTCGCTGTCACCAATGTGACCGGAGCGGCCCGT
>DATFBI010000034.1:0-38782 GCA_035253925.1 Propionibacteriaceae bacterium | reverse complement strand
CATCTTCCAGGGACTGTCGGAGAACCTCCCCGGCCTCTCGCTGTCGCGCGTGTATGAGGTGCAGCAGCTGACCGTCAGTTCGCTGCCGCCGTTCTATCAGGAGCAGGTGCGAGCCAAGATCGAGGTTCCGAGTCTGGATTCGGCCCGCGCCACCGTAGCGGAGCTAGCGGTGGCCGCGGAGCGGTGTGCACCACAGCCGCCAGCATCGGCCCGGCCCAGCCCGACACCTGGTTCGAAGCCGGGCAGCCCGTCCAGCAAGAAACCCGTCAGCGAGCCAACCCCGAAACCTTCGGCCCCCGTTTCCGCGGAGCCGAGCTGCTGATGCGCATGGATGCGCCGGTCACCGTCGTTCCGCGCAAGCGACGCGGGGTGGAGTTAGTCCTGATCATCTTCGCGCTGGGTCTGACCCTTGGCGCCTACGCAATAGTCGACCTCAATGTCACCGGTGAGGTGTCACCCAACTTTGCGTACCTTGCTGGTATCTGCACGTTGATGGCGGCGTTAGCGCATATCGCCGTCCGATGGCGGCTGCCGTACGCGGACCCGGTGATCTTGCCCTGTGTGATCCTGCTCAACGGCCTCGGCTTGGTGATGATTCACCGCATCGACTTGATCAATGACCCGCCCCTCAATGGTGCCCGGCAGCAACTGATCTGGACCGCAATCGGTGTCATCTTGTTCATCCTGGTGGTGACCTGGCTGAATGATCACCGGCCGCTGCAGCGGTTTACCTACACCATCGGTCTGACTGGCATAGTGCTGCTCCTGCTGCCGCTGGTGCCTGGTCTTGGGACTGAGAAGTTCGGCGCCCAGATCTGGATCCATGTCGGCCCGTACAGCTTCCAACCCGCTGAGGCGGCCAAGATCCTGCTCGCTATTGCCTTTGCTTCCTACCTCGTCGAGAAGCGTGATGTCTTGGCGCTGGCCGGCTATCGCATTCTGGGCATTGACCTACCGCGGGCCCGGGACCTCGGGCCGATTCTGGTGATGTGGTTGATCAGCCTCGCGATCTTGGTGTGGCAGCGCGATCTGGGAACCTCGTTGCTGTTCTTCGGGTTGTTCGTAATGATGTTGTACGTCTCAACCGAGCGTGCCGGCTGGGCCGTGCTGGGGACGCTGCTCTTCGCGGCAGGGGCGTACTTCGGCTATCTGAACTTCAGTCACGTGCGTACTCGAGTCGGAGCCTGGCTCGACCCGTTCGCGGACTTCGACGCCTATTACCAGGTAATCGCGGCCCAATTCGGCATGGCCTGGGGCGGCCTGCTCGGGACCGGTCTCGGGCTCGGTCGGCCGGGTTTAACCCCACTGGCACGTAGCGACTTCATTGCCGCGGCGATAGGTGAGGAGCTCGGTATGACCGGGCTAATGGCAGTGATCATGATCTACGGATTGATCGTGGCGCGCGGCCTGCGGGTCGCGCTGCAGTGCCGGGAGCCGTTCGGCAAGCTACTGGCGACGGGTCTGTCGTTCGCGTTTGCGCTCCAAGTGTTTACGATCATCGGCGGGGTGACGCGGCTGCTGCCGCTGACCGGTCTGACCACACCCTTTATGTCCCAGGGCGGCTCGTCACTGGTCTGCAACTGGATTGTCGCCGGCTTGTTGTTGGTGATCTCCCACCAGGTACGCAAGCCCACGGCGACGGTGGCTCCGATCAACCCTGACGCCGAGCAAACTCAACTTGTCAAGGCGGGCGCATGAACAAGCCGATACGCCGAGTCGCCTTCGTGGCCTTGATGATGTTTGCGCTGCTGCTTGCCAACGGCACGTACATGATGATCTTTCGGCAAGAATCGCTTGCCGCGCAGCCACAGAACCGGCGGGTGCGGGACGCAGAGTTCGCCCAGAACCGTGGTGCGATCTTGGCCGCCGGCAAGGTCGAGATGGCTAAGACAGTGCCTTCGAAAGACCGCTTCAAGTACCAACGCGTCTATCCAGACGGCGAGCTCTATGCGCCCATCACCGGCTTCTACTCATATGACCGCGCCAGCTCGGCCCTGGAGAGGAGCTATAACGCCCAGCTAGCCGGCACCGATGATGCCCTCTTCGTGCGCCGGCTAATCGACATGGCAACCAACAAGACGCCGAAAGGCGCGACGGTACAGACCACGATCGTTCCTAAAATCCAGAAGGCCGCAACCGACGCGCTCGGCAACCAGAAGGGCGCTGTAGTGGCGCTTGACCCGAAAACGGGCGCCGTGCTGGCCATGGTGACCAGCCCTACCTTTGACCCGAACGACATCGCTAGCCACGACTTTGAGGCCGCTGGAAAAGCGTACGACCGGCTCGCCTCGGACCCACAACACCCGCTGACCAACCGAGGCGCCCGCGAGATCTATCCGCCGGGCTCGACTTTCAAGCTGGTGACCGCCGCCGCGGCTCTTGCCGATGGGAAGACTCCAAATTCCATGGTCGAATCGCCGGATCGGCTGCGGCTACCCGGCACCCGGGTTTATCTGTCCAACTCCACCAACTGCGGGGGAACCAAGATCACAATGACGCAGGCGCTCGAGGTTTCCTGCAACACCGCGTTCGCCAATCTTGGTCTGGAAATGGGTGCCAGCAAGCTGCGGGAGCAGGCACAGCTGTTCGGGTTCGACCGGCGGCATCTAGCCGATCTTGGCGGGGTTGCCAGCCAGTTCCCCGACAAGCTCAATGAGGCGCAGCTGGCGCTGAGCTCCATCGGTCAGTACGACGTTGCGGCCAGTCCCTTGCAGATGGCTATGGTTTCGGCAGCAATCGCCAACGACGGAGTGCTGATGGATCCCTACATTGTCAGCAGCGTGCGATCTGCAGACCTAAAGCCGATCCAGACCCACAAGGCCACCGATCTGTCCACTGCTATGAGCGCCGACAACGCCCAGGACTTGCAGCAAATGATGTTGCAGGTGGTCAACGAGGGCACTGGTCGCAATGCGCAGATTCCTGGCGTAGAGGTCGCTGGAAAGACTGGCACCGCGCAGTCGGATCCCAAGCGGAAGCCGTTCGCCTGGTTCACCTCCTTCGCACCCGTTGACAACCCGGCGATTGCGGTCGCCGTCATCGTGGAAGACGCCAACATTGCGCGGAGCGACATTGCCGGAGGCCGGCTAGCAGCACCCATTGCCAAATCAGTGATGGAGGCGGCGCTATGACGGGCTGCTCCGAGGCCGCGAGTGCGTTTTCGCGCGCTTGGTGGGAAACGTGCGGCCGCAGGCTGCGCCAAACGGGTCCCGAGCGGCAAAAGTCCATATGAGATGCCCATTTCGTGCGCCGGTGCCGAATGGCCGAGAATGGCAGCCGGGGTTGAGGGAGGACCATGGAAATGACTAGCAGCCCAACGACGGTCGGGGGCCGGTACGAGCTGGGCGAATTGCTGGGGCGCGGGGGCATGGCCGAGGTCCGCCGTGCCGTGGATCAACGCCTGGGTCGATCCGTCGCTGTCAAGCAGCTGCGGACCGATCTTGCCACTGATCCGACATTTCAGGCCCGGTTTCGCCGCGAGGCCCAGTCGGCGGCGGGATTAAACCATCCGACGATCGTCGCCGTTTATGACACCGGCGAGGAGACCGATCCGGTGACTGGTGTGGCGATCCCCTACATCGTGATGGAGCTGGTCGAGGGCTCCACGCTGCGCGACGTGCTCAAGGACGGCCGCAAAATCCTCCCGGAGCGCGCGCTGGAACTGACTCAGGGTGTGCTCGACGCATTGAGCTATAGCCACAAGGCGGGCATCGTGCACCGCGACATCAAACCCGCCAATGTGATGCTCACTCCGAATGGCGGCGTCAAGGTGATGGACTTCGGCATTGCCCGAGCGGTGGCCGATACCAGCGCAACCATGACCCAGACCGCCGCGGTGATTGGCACTGCGCAATACCTCTCCCCTGAGCAGGCCCGGGGCGAGACGGTCGATGCTCGCAGCGACCTGTACTCCACCGGTTGTTTGCTCTACGAGCTGCTCGTCGGCAGGCCGCCGTTCGTTGGGGACTCCCCGGTAAGCGTTGCCTACCAGCACGTACGTGAGACGCCGGTGCCGCCCAGCCAGCTGGACCCAGAGATCGGTCCCGAAATCGACGCAGTCGTGTTGAAGGCACTGGCTAAGGATCCCTCGGAGCGCTATCAGACGGCCAGGGAGATGAAGGATGACATCACCCGGCTTCTGAACGGCGAGCAGACTACAGCTGAGCAGGCGACCGCAGTAGCGCCCCTAGCCGCCGGAGCGATGGCCGCCAATGCGTACGACGGCCCCACTCACGTCGCTACCCCACCCACCTTTGTACCGCCGGCCGGACCTGAGGAACTGGAGGAGGAGTACGGGGAAGAGGAGGAGCCGCGGAAGCGCCGCGTCGGTCTCGCCATCCTTATTACGGCATTGATCGTGGCGGCATTGGGCCTCGGCGGATGGGCGCTGTACCGGGTGCTCAACCCGAACACCGTCGAGACGGTTGAGGTGCCGCTTGTCGTCGATCTCACCGAGGAGGAGGCGCGTACTCAGCTCACGGAGCGGCAGCTTCAGGTCGCCGTCACGAAAATAAACGGCGAGGAGGAAAGCAAGGGTCGGGTCACGGCCCAAGATCCCATTGAGGGAACCCAGGTCAATGTGAACAGCACGGTGACCATCACCGTCAACGACGGTCCCAAGACCGCCACCATTCCTGACGACCTAGTCGGCAAGGATGTGAAGGACGTCAAGAACGCTCTGGAGGAGCTGCAGTTCACCAACATCAGGACAGTTGCCCGCGATGACGCCGATGCCGATCCAGGCGAAGTAACGAGCATTTCGCCGAAGGAAGGCACGACGGCACCGCTAGACAGCAGAATCACTGTGCGGTACGCGCCCCGCGAATCGGAGGTGCCGGACTTCGAGGGTGTGAGTCGCGCTGCCGCCGTCCGGATAGCCAACGAGGCTGGCTTTGATGACCCGGTGTTCGCCGAACGGGAGAGCTCGCAACCGGCCGGGACAGTGATAGCCCAAAGCCCACAGGCTGGCGCGAAGGTCGACCGAGATACCACGATCCGCCTCACGCTCGCGACCTCGCCGGCACCGCCGCCAGAACCACCACCGACTACCGAGCAACCCACCGACCCGCCCACAACAAGGGAGCCCACCCGGTCGCCGACACCTTCGCCGACCCCGACTAGCACCCGAGAGACCCCCTCAGATTCGAATAGCTAATCGAATACCTGCTAGTCTTGGTGGATGCCTAGCGTTGTTCAGACGTCACTCTTCGACCTGACAGCCAGCGATCAGGTCGCGCTCGTGCCACTGGGTGACATGATCATCCGCCAAACACTGGGTCGAGGCGCCTGGGTCGATCTCTTGCCCGGCTGGCTGGGCGGTTCGAGCACGCTCTTTGAGGATTTGCTTGAGCAGGTGCCGTGGCAGGCCGAGCGCCGGCAGATGTACGAGCGGGTTGTCGATGTGCCTCGACTGCTCTGCTTCTACGGCGAAGAGGATCCGCTCCCTCACCCTCAGCTGGTAACCGCTCGTGAGTCGCTGAACGCCCACTATGCCGAGAAGCTAGGCGAGCCCTTTACCACCGCTGGACTGTGCTTGTATCGCGACGGACGCGACTCGGTCGCCTGGCATGGCGACACCATCGGCCGCGGCAAGAACGAGGACACCATGGTGGCGATCATCTCGCTGGGCTCACCGCGACAGTTTCTGCTGCGGCCGCGGGGCGGCGGCACGACCATCCGGCACCAGCTGGGTCATGGCGACTTGATCGTGATGGGTGGTTCTTGTCAGCGCACCTGGGAGCATGCCGTCCCAAAGACCACCCGGTCGGTCGGGCCGCGGATTAGCGTGCAGTTCCGGCCGAGTGGTGTGCGGTGAGCAGTGCGCAGGTCTAGGCCAAAAAGTCCAGCAGCGCCTTGTTGATCTCGTCGGCATGGGTCCACAGCATGGCGTGCGGGGCGCCCTCGATTTCGATGTAGGTGGCGCTGGGCAGCATCTTGGCGAGCTGGCGGCTGGTGAGGTCAATGGGTACGTTCCGGTCCGCGGTACCGTGCATGATCATCGTCGGTACGTCGATGTTGTCGACGTCCTCGCGGAAATCGGTGAACCAGGCCGCCGGTGCCCAAACTGAAGCGTGCGGCGACATGTTGGCTGCAATCTGCCAGTTGGCTCGCAGCGCTTCCTCGCTTACCCGACTGCCGAGATTCTCATCGACCCTGTACTGGTTGCCCAAAAAGCTCGTGAAGAAGGCGAATCGGTCAGCCCTGATGGCATCGAGCATGCTGTCGACGTCCTCTTGCGGGACTCCCGCCGGGGTCTCGTCGGTTTTCAGCATGTAGGGCAGGATCGGGGAGAGGAACACCGCCTTCGCCACCCGATGTGATCCGTACTGGTTCATATAGCGGGCCACTTCGCCGGTGCCCATCGAGAAACCGACGAGCACGGCATCCTGCAGATCTAGGGTGCCAACCAGGCCGCTGAGGTCGGCGGCGTAGGTGTCGTAATCGTGCCCGGTTGTCGGCTTGCTTGATTTGCCGAAGCCCCGTCGGTCATAGGTGATCACCCGCTTGCCGGCATCGAGCAACGCCGCAGTCTGCTTCTCCCATGAGGAGCTGTCCGAGGGATATCCATGAATCAGTACCACCGGCTGACCTGAGCCATGATCCTCGTAATAGAGCTGAATCGCGGCGCTGTTCTCTTTTCCGACGGGGACGTAGGGCATAGCGAGTTCCTCTCTCCTTATGAACGGTCCGTTGAGATGATCAGCGTGTCGACATTAGCGGGGCCATGCCGACGGCTCGCTCGGGAGCCTCCGCATCACCGCAGATGGCGAGCCAGTTTGCCAGCATCTGATAGCCCCACTCGGTCAGCACAGATTCCGGATGGAATTGCACGGCCTCAACCGGCAGCTCGCGATGACGTAGCGCCATGATCACTCCGCTGCGTGTGGTTGCCGTGACTTCGAGCTCGGCAGGCATTGTCTCCGGTTCGATGGCCAGGGAGTGATAGCGCGTCGCGGTGAAGGGCGATGGCAGTCCGGCGAGTACGCCAGCTCCTTGATGTTGGATGAGCGACGTCTTGCCATGGAGCAGCTCCGGAGCTCGATCCACTACGCCGCCATACGCGACGCCGATGGCCTGCAGACCTAGACAAACGCCGAAGATCGGTACCCGGCCCGCTTGACTTCTGACCACCTCGACGCACACCCCCGCCTCTTCCGGCGTACCCGGACCCGGTGAAAGCAGGATGCCGTCGAATCCGTTCGGGAAATCCGGCTCGCCGAACCGCGGATCGTCATTGCGCCAAACCTCGACCTCGGCTCCGATTTGGGCCAGGTACTGCACCAGGTTGTAGACGAAAGAGTCGTAGTTGTCGACGACCAAGATCTTCACGGGCACGAGATCATTCTCCTGCGTTGGGTTCGGCATGGATCAGGTCGAGTGAGCCCTCATGCGCTGGCAAGTCGAGGTTGTGCTCGGACTTCTCACGGAAGACAAGCCCGTACGCCTCTACATACTGCTGATAGATCTGAATCGGCTCTGACTCAGCGAGCGCATCGTGCAGCCGCGTCGGGTCACCAATTGCGCTGATCTGGTACGGCGGGCTGTACGGAATGCCGTGCAAGACCACGGTGTTGCCGACACACTTCACCGCAGTGGTTGAGATCACCCGCTGCTTCTGAATCGTCATCGCCTCCGCGCCGCCACTCCAGAGTGCGTTGACGACGGCTTGAATGTCTTGTTGGTGAACCACAAGCAGGTCGGGTTCGATGCCGTTCGCCGCGACGCTTGACGGCGCATCATCGAGCGTCACAGTGACCCCCGGCCCAGAGACTGGAGTCAGACCGACGCGCTTGCTCTCCCGACTCATTGCTGGGCTAAGGTCCGACTCCTCATTGGCCCGGGCAGCCAGCTCGTCGACTTCTTTGCGCAGTCCAGTCAACTGGTGAGCCAGTTCGGTGTTACGGCGGGACTGGGACTGAATCAGGCTGACGAGATCGGTGTTTCGGGCAGGTCGCAGATCGGTGCCCTGGGCGTGTATTGCGCTCAGCGTGATCATCAAGCCGGCCACCCCGCAGATCGCAGCAGTCAGCGTACGAGCAAGCGGTCCGCGGTTCTGGTCCCGTCGGCGCTGCGCCGCACGGGCTCGGCGTAGCACCGCGACAACCGCCCGCCAGGCATCGGCGGGCGTACGTCCGGACAAGTCTGCGGTCCTTCTGGTCGAGCGGAAAATCAACGCCCGTGCCGCGACATAAGGTCGCGCCCCGAGTCTTTGACTACGCTACCTACTTCAACAGCAAGGAGAATCTGGTGCCCGAGTCGAGAACGCGAAAGTCCGCTGCTGAGAAGCAGAAGCAGAAAGCGCGGCGGGAGTCGAGGCCAAAAAAGGTCAAGCCTCCATCGAGTCGACGCTGGGTACCTCCAACCTTCATCGCAGTGGGGCTGCTCGGAGTTGCCTGGCTGATCATCTATTACATCGCCGGGACGCAGATTCCATTCATGGATGCGCTCGGCAACTGGAACATCTTGATTGGCATGGGCGGCATGGCCGCGGCATTCGTCATTGCAACCCTCTGGCGGTGAGTGCCAGTCATCTTGCGCGCATCGTCTCAAGACAGCCAAGAAGGGTCGAATCCACGGATGCGACACCCGTAAGACGTCTTCAGACGAGAAACGTCGGGTTAGCCACCCTGGGCTGGCGAATGACAGCAATGTAATTCATCCACAATGGGGATAAGCCTGTGGATAGTGGACAGCGTAAAGCTAGGGCTGAACGATCTCGGGCTTCTCCCAGAACCACGTGGTGACCTGACGCCCGCGAGCCAGGCGGGCACCAATGAGCATGACCAGGCCTGCGAGCAGCGTGGGTACCCACGCGAAGCCGAGCAAAGTGGGCACGCCGACCCGGTTCAGGAGCTGGTAACCCAGGACAACAGTCGACGCACTTAGCAGCAGTGACACGCCGGACACGATGACGAGTCGCCGCGTCCATTTACCGACGTCTTCGACAATCAGCACCCAGAAGGATGCAAGGCCAGTGATCAGACCGATCTGGTGAAGCGCCAAACCGAGGTAAGTAAGGCTGATTCCCATGCCGGCATGGGCAACGCTCGTGGCCTCGGAGAAGGCTTCCGCATTCGGGTTAGCGATCAGAAAGAAGCGGCTGGCCGGGATCAAGGAACGGCCCGGAACTACGGTCGCCGCTTGCACCATGATGTGCGGTGCTACGGCACTCATGATCATTAGCAGCAGAGCGGAAACGCCCATTATGGTGCGCCCCAATTGGGCACGCCGACGACGCCGGAGATCCTCGGGTGTCAGCCGGGAGATCATGCGCCCCATTCTGTCTCTGCTCGCGCAACGCCCTGCGCGCAACCTGTGACCAGTCTCGACCTCAGGTCAAGCGCCGGACATTATTACGCCTGAGTTGCTTTGGCACTCTGACAAGCCGTTGCGCATTCCGACTCCTTCGTCCCTTGCGACGCAAGCGAATTCGACGCCGTCGTCGTAGTTCCCGACACGCGTCGCAAGGTCCTGCAGTCGTCGGAGCGACGGCTCGTCATAGCGCCTAATCAGCCTGGACGACCACGATTCGTACGTGCGCCGTAACCGCGTCGTGCAGCTTGATGCCGACGGTATGCAGACCAACAGTTTTGATCGGCTTGGCAATTTGCACGGCGCGCTTGTCGATCGACGGCCCACCGGCCTTCTTGATCGCAGCCGCGACATCACCCGCGGTTACCGCGCCAAAAAGCTTGCCGGTATCGCCGGCCCGAGCCGGCAGATCAATGGTCAGCTCCTCCAGCTGACCACGCACTTCCTCGGCGTGATCCAAGCCACGAATCTCCCGTGCGGCGCGGCTGCGCCTAATGCCGTCAATCTGCTTCTCGCCCCCGCGCGTCCAACGGATCGCGAATCCGCGCGGAATAAGCAAGTTGCGCCCGTAACCGTCCTTGACCTCGACGACGTCACCAGGGCTGCCGAGGTTGTCGACGGCAGCAGTCAGGATGAGTTTCATGCCAGCACCTTTCTTTTCGCTCGCATCTCTCAGCGGGCCGTGGAGGCGTACGGCAACAGCGCCACCTCACGAGCGTTCTTGATGGCGATGGCAACTTGACGTTGCTCTTGAACCGAGAGCCCGGTTACTCGGCGGGCCCGGATCTTGCCACGCTCGGAGATAAACTTCCGCAGCGTTGCAACGTCCTTGTAGTCGATGTTTTGGCCAGCGCGCAGCGGGTTGGCCTTCTTCTTCGGCTTGCGCTGTGCTGCAGGGTTGGTGGCCATTGTGGTGCTCTCCTTTCGAGCCCGGCGCGGCTGTTAGCCGATGGCCGGAATGTGCCTTGGTATTTGTATTCAGTAAGTGATCAGAAAGGTGGCTCGTCACTTTGCGGTGTAGCCCAGGGATCGGAGCCTTGCTGGGACCGGGCGCCGGCAGCGGTGGGCGTACCGCTAGCCCATGGGTCGTCGCCAAAGCTGCCGGCCGCGGGACGGGCGGTACCGCCTTGACTGCTACCGCTTGCATTGCGTGTCACCTTTGCCGTGGCGTAACGCAGCGCTGGGCCGATCTCATCCACATCGACCTCGAACACCGTACGCCGCTCGCCATCTCGGGTCTCGTAGCTGCGTGACCGCAACCGACCTTGCACGATGACCCGCATGCCCTTCTGCAGTGATTCAGCGACATTCTCAGCGGCCTGGCGCCAGACGGCGCAGTTGAGGAACATCGCCTCGCCGTCGCGCCACTCGTTGGTTTGCCGGTCGAAGGTGCGAGGTGTGGACGCGACGGTGAAGTTCGCCACGGCCGCACCTGAGGGGGTGAAGCGCAGCTCCGGGTCAGCTGTGAGGTTGCCGACCAATGTGATGGTGGTTTCGCCTGCCATGAAGCTCTCCGTTGTGATGAGCGATCTGATCTTCGATTCGTCGCGAGGGACAGACTTGATGACCTGCACCCTGGGCGAACATCCTCAGCCTGCCAGCCGGGACTGACGCTATGGGATGGTCAGCAACAATCTGTGGAAAATCTCGCCCATCTCAGTGCTGATCGGGCTCAGTGCAGATCCGGCCGGATGACCTTGGTCCGCATGATTGACTCGTTAATGGTGAACTGGCGGTCCAGCTCCTTGATGTCCTTCGGCTCTGCGGTGAGGTTGATCACTGCGTAAATGCCCTCGGATTTCTTCCGGATCTCATAAGCCAGCCGCCGTCGTCCCCAGATGTCGAGGTTGTCGACGGTGCCGCCACCCTTGGTGATCACTTTCAGGTGTTTTTCGAGCGTTGGCTGAACCGCACGCTCCTCGGTATCAGGGTCGAAGATGACCATGACCTCGTACTCACGCATACGCGAACCCCACCTCCTTTGGTCTGAGCGGCTATGAGACGGCCCCATAGCAGGAGGGCGAATGCAGCGGCCCAGTGAACTCCGCGCCGGACCAACGCTGAACTCTACCTGGTGGCGACCACTGGGCACGAATCCATGGGGTTTAGCGACGGTTCCGTCGGCGAATAGACCTTCGAGGCGTCGCGCGGACACTAGGGCTGGACCAGCTGTAGCCAGGAGAACACTGGGCTTGAGACC
This sequence comes from Propionibacteriaceae bacterium, assembly GCA_035253925.1. GTDB lineage: Bacteria > Actinomycetota > Actinomycetes > Propionibacteriales > Propionibacteriaceae > Microlunatus. The sequence goes on along the minus strand of DATFBI010000034.1, from coordinate 27,270 downwards.
CTACTGACAACCGAACCAGATCGTCATGAGGAGTGACATATGGCGAATTACCAGGCCACCCCACAGCCAGCGGCCGATCCCGGAAATACCCTCGGAATCGTCGGATTGATCTTGGCCATCATTCCGTGTACGTCCACGATCGGGCTTGTGCTGAGCATCGTGGCCTTCATCGTCTCGCGTCGCGGCGGGTTCCAGAACAGCAAAGCCCTCGCCGGCATCATTATTGGCGTTATCTGGCTGGTACTCGGATTCATCTTGCAGATAACCATGGGATTGATCAGCGGCCTCTTCCAGATGAGCTAGGTCCGGCTATCGATGCTCGCAGATAACGCCGACGTACGCTGCTGCGCATGACCACGGAAAACCTGCCAGCACGCCGCGGGCACATCCGATTTCCCGAGATCAGTTCGCGTGCGTACGAGCATCCGGCCGACCGGGGCGCCTTAGTGGCGCTACGTGCCATTCCCGGCTTCGACTCGGTCCTGAAGACACTATCCGGAGCCATCGGCGAGCGCAGCATACGGTGGCTCTACCTCGCAACGGCGATTCGGGTCTCGTCGCGTCAGTACCCCGAGATCCACCAGATTCTGGACGAATGCGCAACAACGCTGGACGTGGAACCCGTTCCAGAGCTGTACATCGAGCAAGATCCGATACCCCAAGCCATGGCGATCGGCCTGGACCGGCCGATCATCGTGATCACTACCGGAATGCTCGAGCTGGTAGACGAGGAGGGGCTGCGGTTCATCGTCGGTCATGAAGTGGGGCACGTGCTCTCCGGACACGCTGTCTATCGCACAATGCTGCTCGCGTTGATCAATCTCGCGGCTGCAATGGAGTGGTTGCCGATCGGCGCCTGGAGTATCCGAGGGATCATCCTGGGCCTCAACGAGTGGTTCCGCAAGTCGGAATTGTCATGTGATCGGGCTGGCCTGTTGTGCTCCCAGGACCCAGCAGCGGCATTGCGGGTGCACGCCAGTCTGGCCGGTGCCCGCAATCCCAAGGACATGGATGTGGCCGGCTTCTTGGACCAGGCCGAAGAGTATGAAACGCGAGGCGACGTACGCGACAGTGTGCTCAAGCTGCTGCAGCTGAGTGGGAAGAGTCATCCATTGGCGGCCTTGCGGGCGGCCGAGCTGCAGAAGTGGGCGGCGGGCCCGGAATATGCCGAGATCCTTGCTGGGAACTATCCGCGCCGCTCCGATGACAAGGACGCTCCGATGAGCGAGGAAGTCAAGGCCGCCGCGAACTCGTACAAGCAAAGCTTCACGACCTCAGCCGATCCGCTGTACAAGCTGGTGAGCAAGATTGGCACAGCAGCTGGGACGGCCGGCGGATCGGCGGCCAATCGGGTGCGCGACTGGTGGCGCGCCGGCCCGGATCGTGGTGGCGACAGCTGATCTTGAATCATCCTCGCCCACTGGAGGCTCCCCCTCCCACTCCCCAGTCGCCGGCAACGAAACCTACGTTCACGTAGGTTTCTTGCGCTCTGCACAGGTTGCTGCCTATGCAGACCGTATGGAACCTGTACAGACCTAGCTGGCGAAGCGAGGTGGACATAGGGTCGAAAACCATGACGACACTGCAGGTGGGCGGGCATGGCGATCAGGTGGATCCCATCGCTGAAGCAGCCGCACGTGGGGCAACGTTGGCCCAGTTCTTTCTGGGGGACCCGCAGGCCTGGAAGGGTCCGGAGATCCGGTACGCCGGTGGCGCTGCGGCGCTGAAAGCTGCAGCTCAGGAGGCCGGCATCACGCTGTATGTGCATTCGCCGTACGTGCTGAATGTGGCGACAACCAACAACCGCATCCGGATCCCGAGTCGAAAGTTCCTGCAGCAGTATCTGAATGCGGCAGCCGAGGTCGGTGCGGCCGCGGTGATCGTGCATGGCGGGCATGTGCTCAAGAGCGACGATCCCGGGATCGGCTTCGACAACTGGCGCAAGTGCATCGAGGGGCTCGAGATGCCGGTGCAACTGCTGATCGAGAACACCGCCGGTGGGGACAATGCCATGGCCCGCCGCTTGGAGCGGATCGGACAACTATGGGATGCGATCGGCAAGGCCAAAGGCGGGGACACTGTTGGCTTCTGCTTGGACACCTGCCATGCGCACGCCGGCGGGGAGGAGCTGGTCGGCCTGGTCGATCGGGTCAAGGCGATCACCGGGCGCATCGACCTGGTGCATGCCAACGATTCCCGAGATGCCTTCGACTCCGGGGCTGATCGGCATGCCAACTTCGGCGAAGGTGAGGTCGGCACCGAGGCGCTGGCCGAGGTGGTGCGTACGGCTGCCGTACCCGTCGTCGTGGAAACCCCTGGCGGCCGAGATGGTCAGGGTGCCGACATCGCCTGGCTTAAGGAGAACATCTGACTCCGACTTGTCAGCACCAGTGGCTGCTATAGCGACTACCGACGCTGACAAGTCGGCTAGTTATCAGGTGGTGCTACGAGCGACCTGCTTGACGCCGACCCAGAGGCCGAGGGCGCAGGTGAGGATCGCCGCAAGCCAGGCCCAGCCGATCGCCGGATCATTCCAGGTGCCCGAAAACAGCGCACGCTCCGCATCCACGATGTAGGTCAGCGGGTTGAACCGGCCAAGAACCTGAATCCACCGCGGCCCAGCCTCCAGCGGCAACATCATTCCCGACAAGATCAACAGCGGGAAGAGCAGCGACTGCTGCACCGCCCAGAACATCCATTCCCGCTTACGTGCCGCAATGGCGAGTGCGTTGGAGAACGCGCCCATCCCAACACCAAAGACGCCGAGCAGCAGCAGTCCGACCAACACCTGCAGCGGGTAAAGCTTGAACCCGAACGGAATGGACACGACGACCACCAGTGCAGCCTGCACCACAAGTGGCGCCAGCTCCTTCAGTGCCTTCCCGATCAAGAGGGACGAGCGGTGCAGCGGACTTGCCAGCACCCGCTCGTAGGAACCAGTCATGATCTCGAACAGCAAATTCGAGCCGGTAGCGCTTGTGCCGAACAGGCAGATCATCACAATGACACCCGGCAGGAACCACTGCAGCGGCGAGGCACCGCCGATCGCGGCAGGATCTACCGATCCAGCCAGCAGCGGACCAAAGAGGCCAAGGAAGACCAACGGCTGAACAAGAGAGAAGATGATCGAGAATGGATCGCGGAGTACCAGCGACATTTCCCGCTGAAATACCGCCCGGGTGTCCCAAACCAGCGTGCTCATGCTCGCAGTTCGCCGCTGGGGCCGGTGGTCGCTTCGCTCACGCGTTTCTATCATGCCGCCACCTCACTTTCCTCACGCAGGCTTCGGCCGGTAAGACTGAGAAAGACATCGTCTAGCGTCGGCACGCGTACGTCAGCGGCTCGTACCTCAACTCCGGCATGATCAAGTTCCCGCAACAGCCGCGGCAGGGTACGCGTACCTTGATCAAATCGCCCAGCGATCGTGACGTGTCGAGAGCCGTTGGAGGTGATCAACTCACGGCCTCGTTCAGCGATCACTGCAGACGCGGCACTAGCGCTCGCACCATCGACTGTGATCATGATCCGGTCGCCGGCCAGTGTGGCCTTGAGATTCTCCGCAGTGTCGTTGGCAATGATCTTGCCATGATCAATAACCAGCACCCGCTCGGCGTAGGTGTCTGCCTCCTCGAGGTAATGCGTGGTCAGCACGATGGTGGTTTCCTGTCGTTCCCGGAGTCCTTTGATGTGATCCCAAAGGTTCGCTCGGTTCTGCGGATCCATCCCGGTCGACGGCTCGTCCAGAAAAAGCAGCCCCGGCCGGTGCATCAGACCGAGAGCAATGTCGAGTCTGCGCCGCTGACCGCCGGACAGCGTGCTGACCCTTCGCTTCTCGAGCGAAGTGAGGTCGAGAGTCTTGGTCAGCTCCTTGGCCCGAGCCAGGGAATCCGAGGAATTCATGCCGTAGAACCGGCCTTGATAGACCAGCTCATCCATGACGCGGAAGCTGTGCCCGGCACCATCGCCCTGGCCGATATAGCCGATCCGAGATCGCACCACAGCCGGCTCCGTGGTGATGCTGGCACCAGCCACCCAGGCCTGACCCGAGGTTGGCGGCAGCAACGTCGTCAGCATCCGCAAGGTGGTGGACTTACCTGCGCCATTGGGGCCGAGGAAGGCCACCAACTCCCCCGCGGCGACGTCGATGTCGACGCCCTTGACAGCTTCGATTGTTTCTTTCTTGCTGACAAACCGCCTAGTCAGCTGTTCGGTGTGGATCATCTCTACCTTCCTGAGGCGCTTCCCCAAGGAGAACTCCGTACGCCGTACTGGATTAGAATAGCATACACTGTACGGATATAAGACCAGCACAGACCACTGACAATTTCTAAGACCGAGGACACGGAACGTGACTGAGCCGCAACCGGGTACGCCCGAGGGCCGTCGGGTCGTTGACCTGCTCTGGAAACCAAACCAGCAGCCACCCGTACGCGGACCCAAGCCTCGTCTCAGCCTCGCCGATGTCGTTGACGCCGGAGTGGCGATCGCCGATGCCGAGGGACTCCCAGCCCTTTCCATGCGGAAGGTGGCAAGCCGCCTTGAGGTCGGCGCCATGTCGCTCTACACCTACGTGCCAGGTCGCTCCGAGCTGATCGAGCTCATGATCGATCACGTCTATGGCGAGCACAGAATTCCCGACGCCCAGCTACCGTGGCGCCAACGGGTTGAACAATGGGCCCGCGAGACCTGGCGGATCTATGGCGCCCACCCATGGCTGCTCGACTACAACATGGCTCGGCTACCCGTTGGGCCAAACGTCCTCGACGTCTCAGAGGCGCTCTATGCCGCGCTGTTCGCTGCCGGATTCACCGGTGCGGAGAATGTCGCGATCTTCAATCTGATCCAGTGGCAGCTGGTGGGCGCCGCTCGCTACATGATCGGCGACTCCGACGAGGCGCGGCATACCGGCGTATCTGCCGAGGCCTACTGGGACTCGCGGGCTAGTTTCTGGGAGACCTACTTTGACTGGAACCGCTATCCCACCATGGCCGCCATTTGGGAGGCTGGTGGATTTGACGACCCGGCCGGGTGGGATTTTGAGCGGACACTAAACCGATTGCTCGCCGGCATCGAACAGCTGGCACCGGTTAGTTAGGAGGGTCAAGCTCCAGCACTCCCGACCGCTCGCCACGGCCAATGAGGCAGCGGAAGAAGTACTCGCTCGGCTGCTGTGGCCCCAAATAGATGATCTCCCAGTCGGAGCGGCGATCTCGGGCGCGCAGCATGGAATTTGCGATCTCCCCGGTGCACACTCGGCGGATGTGGGGATCGGATTCCAACTGCGATTGTCTGCGGAGGTCGTACTTCAGCCGGCCAGCCATGAATGTCTGGTAGACGTGCGACTGATCGCAGGGCTCCGGCGTCCCGAGCGACGGAACATCACCCAAACCCTGTACGCCGCCCCAACATTCCGGCCGGGAGGCGCAGTAGGTATCAATGCCCAGTTCCTCCGAGCAGTCCACGAATCCCGCCGGTACCACCACCGGCGTTCCGGTTGGGCTAGCGGGTGCCTGTGAGGTCGCGGATGGCGTCGCTTCAACTGCCGGCGTGCGGGAAGCGAAGTTCGCTACCGCAATGACCGACGCCAAAGCGATCAACACAGCGGCGACTGCTAGAGTCACCAACCCGCGACGCTCCCACCTGCTTGATGGGGCCGTCCTTGATGGGCCCGTCCTTGGTGGAGCCGTCCTTGATTGGCCGGGCGGCCCCGGTGGCTCCGCCTTGGCGGCGGCTGGCTCCTTACTCTCGGGCGGCGGCGGTGGTAGTGCCTCCTCCGTTGCTTCCGGCGCCGGCAGCGGCTTCGGTGCGAGCTTGGTGGACAAGTTCAGCGCAGCCAGTTGATCACGGAATTGGGCTGCCGTTGGCCGGTCCTCCGGAAAATCCGCCATGGCATTCAGCAGGACATCCATGAATGCCTTGTCGACTTCGGGAATGCGCTTGATCGGCGCCTTCTGTCGCTTGATCATTTCCGGAATGCTGGGCAGCTCCATGGTTTCTGACCAACGCGGCGCATGACCGCTGAGCACCGCGTACAGCGTGGCGGCCAGCGAGTAGACATCGGCGTACTCAGTGACCGGCATTTTGGCGAAGACCTCCGGCGGCGCGTACGCAGGAGTGATCGCCTCCACGGTTTCGCTGAGGGGCATGTCCGGATCAATAAGTGCGGCAAGGCCGAAGTCCGCCAGGCCGGCATTGTTATATGCGTCGATCAAGATGTTTGCTGGCTTCACGTCACGATGCAGCACGCCGAGCAGGTGAGCAGCCGCTAACGCGTCCGCAATCCGTACTCCGACCTCGCGAATCCGCCGCTGGCTGGGTCGTGGGTCCTTGGTCATCCAGCGGGTCAACGAGCCACCGGGGCAGAGCTCCATGACCAGGAAGGGACGGTCGTCGGCCAGCAGGCCGGCGTCGTGCACTGTGACGATGCCTGGGTGCCCCGACATTCTGCCGGCCGCTCCTGCCTCCCGTAGGAAGCGGCGCCGTTCGGCTTCGGTGTCCAGCTTGCGTTCGTCGACCTTGACCGCGACCAGCCGGTTTAGCGACTCTTGACGGGCTTCCCAGACAATGGCAAAGCCCCCCCGCGCGATTGCGCGCCAATCCGCCATACCAGGAATTTCTGGTGGTACGGGGGCAGCCACGCGAACCAAGATAGTTGCGACTGCGGCGCCTGCATGCTAAGTCTGCGGGTCTTGGGCGATAACGTCGGAGGCGTGAGTCGCAGCGTCTACGTCGCATCGCCTGAAGGCCTCACCGGAAAGTCCGCCGTAGCGCTCGGATTACTTGACGCGCTGACCCGTGAGGTGGGCTCTGTCGGAGTATTCCGGCCACTGACCACATCGAGCTCGAGCGGCGAAGACGTGGACCTCATTGTTGATCTTCTGGTGGACCAGCCAGGTATCTCACAGTCCTATGAAGAGGCGATCGGGGTTACCTACGACGCCGCCCGACAGGACGCAAACGAGGCCCTGCACATCATCGTCGAACGTTTCGGCCAGCTCACTGATCGGTTCGATGTGATCTTGGTGGTGGGCTCGGACTACGCGGATGTCACGAGCGGCACGGAGCTGTCCTTCAATGCCAAGATCGCGGCCAATCTTGGCTCGCCAGTGATCTTGGTGGTGCACGGCCGGGAGCGCACTCCGGAACAGATTCGCGGGGCTGCTAGCGGCGCGATCGCGGAGCTGCGAGCCAACCACGCACATACCGTGGCAGTGATCGCGAATCGGGTAGATCAAAACGCGACCGAGGTGATTCGTACAGAGCTTGCCGCGCTTGGAGATGTCGTCACGGCTGCTATTCCAGAGAGTCCCTTCCTGTCGGCGCCGACCTTCCGTGCTCTGGTGAAGGCAGCCGACGGCGAGCTGGTACTTGGCAGCGAGACTTGGATGGATCGCGAGGCACTGAGCGTGATCGTGGCTGCCATGAGCCTGCCGCACGTCCTTGATCGACTGCTGCCGGATGTCGCCGTGATTGCGCCGAGCGACCGTACCGATCTGCTCCCTGGCCTAATACTCGCCCAACAGTCAGGCACCTTCCCAACGTTGACAGGGATTCTGCTCACTGGCGGGTACGAAATCCCGGAGAGCATTCTGCGGCTGTCCGAAGGTGTCCAGCAGGACTTGCCGATTGCCATGACCACGCTAGGCACTTTTACGACGGCCGAGCGATTGATGCGGGTCCGTGGACCGATGACCAAAGACTCGAGTCGGAAGATCGAGATTGCCTGTCGTCTGTTTGCCGAACAAGTTGATCAGTCAGCCTTGCTGACCGCAATCAATGTTTCGGCCTCTGATGTTCGTACGCCGTTGATGTTCGAGTACCAGGTCATGGAGCGCGCCCGTGCTGATCGCCAGCGGATCGTTTTGCCGGAGAGTGAGGATGATCGCATCCTGGAGGCGGCGGCCATCCTGCTGCTACGAGGTGTCGCGAACCTGATCTTGCTCGGCGATGAGACCAAAGTTCGGGCGCGGGCGTCGGCACTTGGTCTTGATCTTGACGAGGCGGAGATCGTCTCACCGGAGGATCCTGAACTGGTTGAGAAGTTCGCGGCTGCGTACGCCGAAGCCAGGGCACACAAGGGGATGACACTGGAACGCGCTCGTGAGGTGGTAACTGACATCTCCTACTTCGGCACCATAATGGTGCACCTAGGGATGGCCGATGGCATGGTCTCGGGTGCGATCAACACCACCGCCCATACCATCCGGCCGGCGTTGGAGTTCATCAAGACCAAGCCCGGGGTCAGCACTGTTTCGAGTGTGTTCTTGATGTGCCTGGCTGATCGAGTGCTGGCCTACGGCGACTGCGCGGTGATTCCCGAGCCAACGACCGAACAGCTGGCCGATATCGCGATTTCCTCCGCCGAGACAGCACAGCAGTTCGGCATCGAGCCACGGGTCGCGATGCTTTCGTATTCCACTGGGACCTCTGGAGCGGGCGCTGAGGTTGAGAGGGTACGAGCGGCGACGGAGTTGGTGCGTCGGCGTGCCCCCGATCTGCCGCTGGAGGGTCCGATCCAGTACGACGCGGCGATCGATCCGGAGGTGGCGCGGGCGAAGCTGCCTGATTCACCGGTTGCTGGACGGGCAACGGTATTCATCTTCCCGGATCTGAACACCGGCAATAACACCTACAAAGCGGTACAGCGCAGCGCCCATGCCATTGCCATTGGCCCGGTACTGCAGGGGCTGCGCAAGCCGGTCAATGACCTGTCTCGAGGTGCGCTGGTTGACGACATTGTCAACACCGTCGCGATCACTGCGGTACAGGCGCAAGCCATAAAGCAGCAGCAGGCTGCGGGAGTGGGAACGGACGGGGAGACCGGCGGTGAATGAGTCGCCTGTCTTGGTCCTGAATGCTGGCTCTTCGTCGCTGAAGTACCAGCTTTTGGTGCCGGAGACCGCTGAAGTCCAAGCCAAGGGCCTCGTCGAGCGGATCGGTGAGCCGGGCAGCCCGGTTGCTGATCACACTAGCGCCCTGCAGAAGATGCAAAAAGATCTTGCCACTGCCGGAATTGATCTTGATGCTGTAGGGCTACGCGCCGTCGGGCATCGAGTGGTCCATGGTGGTCCTGACTTCTCGGATCCAACGATCATCGATGACGATGTCCTTGATGAGATCAAAGACCTGATTCCCCTTGCTCCGTTGCATAATCCGGGTGCCGTGTCAGGCATCGAGGCGGCGCAGGCGGAGTTCGACGTGCCCCATATCGCGATCTTTGATACCGCATTCTTTGCTACCCTGCCGACTGCGGCGGCGACGTATGCGATACCTCGCAATCTTGCGCAGCAGTACCGGATCAAGCGCTACGGCTTTCATGGCACCTCGCACCAGTACGTGTCTCGAGCAGCCGCGGAACTGGTGGGTCGTGATCTTGCGGAACTGAATCAGATCGTGCTGCATTTGGGGAACGGCTGCTCGGCGTCCGCGGTACGCGGGGGTGTCGCCGTCGAGACCTCGATGGGTCTGACACCGCTGCAGGGCTTGGTAATGGGTACCCGATCCGGCGACGTCGATCCCGGACTACACACGTTCCTGCACAACGAGCTCGGCATGACCATCGCCGACATCGACACCTTGCTGAACAAGCAGTCCGGGCTCAAGGGCATGGCCGGGGTCAACGACTTCCGGGAACTGGAGCAGCGTAGGACCGCTGGCGATGAGGCGGCGCAACTGGCGTTCGAGGTCTACGTGCATCGGCTCAAGCACTATGTGGGTGCCTACCTGGCACTTCTTGGCGGGCTCGATGTGCTGAGCTTCACAGCCGGCGTTGGAGAGAACGCCCCCACAGTGCGAGCTGCGGTCGTGGATGGTCTCGAGGATCTCGGCTTTTCCGTGGACCCGGAACTCAACGGCGTACGTTCCAAGGACGCGCGGGTGATCTCGCCTGACGGTGCACCAATCACTATTGCGGTGATTCCGACCAATGAAGAGCTCGCCATCGCTCGTGAAACCGCCGCCCTGTTAGAAGCCCGCTCCGACTAATCCCGGCACGGCTACCCAAGATCGATGCCTTGACGTTGCGCTAGCTGGATCAGTTTCTCCTGCTCATCGATGGCTACAGCAACATAGGTCCGCAGTCCTTCGTCATCGCGGCGCAGCAAATACTCATAGTGACCGTCGGTCAGCAACTGTCCGGCGGCGTCATAGAACAGCCACCGGACGCGAATGCGCAGCAATCGTTCGGTCAGATGCACTCGCTCGAGCGTCTCATGGTCAACATGGTGAAGCCCGAGCCGCTGATAGAGCGGGTAGGACTGTTGCAGGCCGGCGGCCATTTCCTCATGAGTATCCAGCGAGCCGGCGAAAGTGTCGGACACGATGGTGCCCGGAACTCCCCAGAGCTCAGCACTGCGTTTGGCATCAAAGGCACTTAGCGCATCCTGGTAGGCGCGGAGATGTGCTTCAAGCTCCTCATTGCTGACCGCCACGGCGGCATGCTACCGAGCCATCCACCACGCATGTCACCGCCACGATGCGGGCTCGGCATAGGGTGAGCGCATGGCAACTGCGCTGATCACCGGGGGTACGTCAGGCATCGGGGCCGCATTCGCACGGGCGCTGGCGGCACGCGGTAATGATCTCGTCCTGGTGGCCCGCAACGGTGATCGACTGTCCGAGACAGCAACGGAACTGAAGGAGCGTTACGCGATCGGCGTGGAAACCATCATTGCGGACTTAGCAGTACGCGCTGATGTGCTGGGGATCGCGGAGCGGCTGACCAGTGTCGAGCAGCCGATCGACATGTTGATCAACAATGCCGGGTTCGGAGTACGGGCAAAGCTCACCGATCCGGATACGACGCCGCATGAGCACGCAATTGACGTCATGATCAGGGCGGTCTTGCTGCTCAGCGCTGCAGCCGGACGGACAATGCGGCAACGAGGATCCGGGACGATCATCAACGTCTCGAGTACCGCAGGCTTCGTAGCCATGGGTAACTATTCAGCGATCAAGGCCTGGGTAACCGCGTATACCGAAAGCCTGGCAAATGAGCTGCATGGCACCGGCGTCAACGTTACGGCGCTGTGTCCCGGCTGGGTGCGCACTGAGTTCCACGAACGCGCGAAGATCAACGTCGGCTCAATCCCCGATCTTTTGTGGTTGGATGCTGACCAGCTTGTGACCGACTGCCTGCAGGACGCCGCAGCGGGCAAGGTGATCTCCATTCCGTCCAAGCGTTACAAGATCATGATCGGGATCGTCGAGCGCCTGCCGCACCGCACTTTGCGAGCGGTTTCCCGCAGGTTGAGACCAGGGCACCATTAAGCGGGTGCCCTTCGACGGGCTCAGGACACATACGCCGGCTCAGGGCACATGCGGCGCACGGCAGATGCGAATGGGCACATATCAGGCGAGATCAGCGGGCCATGCCCCATCGCCGGTCGGGTTACGCTAACCCCATGCCAAGCCGGAGCCGCTACACCTCACCGCTGCATGCAGCGGCTCGGTTCGTCGCGCAACGAGGCATGCTCAAGCCGCTGGTCTGGCGACTGGTCACCGTAACGGTGCTTGGCGAGGAGCATCTCAAGGACCTCAATCGACCGTTCGTCGTGGTCTCCAACCATGCGAGTCACCTCGATGCGCCACTGATCCTGGGATCTCTGCCCCGCAAGCTGGCCCGCTACGTCGCGGCCGGAGCTGCCGCCGACTACTTCTTCGACGTCTGGTGGCGTAGGGGCCTGACCTCTTTGTTCTTCAATGCTTTTCCGGTCGATCGGACCGGACTCCGCGGCCGCCACGGCCTGGCGACCAGCCTGCTCGACGACGACGTTCCGCTGCTGCTCTTCCCGGAGGGAACCCGCTCGCGGACTGGGGAAATGGCAGCGTTCAAGCCGGGTGCTGCAGCACTGTGTATCAGTCGAGATGTGCCATGCCTTCCGGTTGCCATCGTTGGGGCAGCCGAAGCCATGCCGTACGGGCAAAACTGGCCCACTCGAGGGCGGATGCCGGTGTACATCGCATTCGGGGAGCCGATGCGGGCCGAGGATGGCGAGACGGTCGCCCAATTCTCCGAACGTATTGCCAAAGAGGTAGTCGGACTGATCGACTACGCCACCACTTACCGCGCCGGCCAGGTTTAGCGCTCGCCCACCTGGAAAGCGAAGGAGAACGACAGGGATGCCCGACGTCAAGCACATGAAGTGGTGGGGCTGGGGTGTGGAAGGAGTCACCTTCCACCACGAGGACAAGCCGGCGTTTCGGCCATTCGTGATCAATGCCATCGATCTGGATGTCGACACTGCGCCAACCGCGCCCATGTCGCTCGACGAGTTGCCGATTCCAGCGCCCATGATCAGCGATCAGCTGCTGGCCGAGCTGACCGACGTCGTTGGCCCGGACAATGCAATACAAGATGATCTTGACCGGATCGTGCACACCTATGGAAAGAGCCTGCGTGACCTACTGCGGATCCGAGCCGGTGACATCCCTCGGATTCCAGACCTCATCATCTACCCGGGCAACGAAGCTGAGGTGCAGCTGATCATCGATCGGGCCGTTGCAGCGGACGCGGTGATCATTCCGTACGGCGGCGGCAGCAATATCTCCGGCAGTCTGCAGGCTCCCGAAGATGAAACCCGGCCGGTCATCTCTGTCGATTTGGGCCGAATGAACCGAGTGATCGACATTGACGCCGATTCCGGTCTGGCGCGCATTCAGGCTGGCGCTCAGGGCCCCGACCTAGAGGAGCAGTTGAGTGCCCGGGGCTGGGTGCTTGGACATTACCCCGACAGTTTTACTCACAGCACGCTTGGCGGCTGGGTGGCTACTCGCTCCTCAGGCATGCAGTCTGATAAGTACGGCGACATCACTGACATCGCGCGCGGCATGCGAGTGGTCATGCCCGGCAAGGTGTTGGAGGTGCGGCCACTGCCCCATACCTCAACCGGTCCCAGCGTGCGGGAGATGATCCTGGGCTCCGAGGGACGGTTGGGTGTGATCACCGAGGTGACCGTACAAGTCCATCGCATCCCGGAAGTACGCGTGATCTTGGGATATTTGTTCCCATCTTGGGAAGCCGGATTAGCCGCGATGCAAGAGATCTCCACTAGCGATGCCCATCCGTCGATTACTCGCGTCTCGGACGCGAAGGAGACCGCGTTCTCGTTTGCCACCAGGAAGAAGTCCAGTGGCATCTCGATCTCCTCCTTGATCAGCAAGGGCTTGATGAAGGTTCTCGAGCGGCGCGGCTGGAACTTGGATGCGGTATGCCTGTCCTTCATCGGTTACGAGGGCGGCAAGGCTCATGTGTCCAGGCAGAAGAAGATCGTGAAGGACATCGTCGGCAGCCACGGCGGGATCCTGGTCGGCAAGGGTCCTGGTGTGCTCTACGACCAGAAGAAGTTCGATACGCCGTACATTCGAGACTTCCTCCTTGATCGTGGAGCCGTTGGTGATGTCTCGGAGACAGCGGCGCCCTGGTCGAAGCTGCTGCCGCTCTATAGAAATGTGAATGCGGCTGCGGAGAAGGTATACGCCCAGCTTGGCGTCCCGGGCTGGATCATGTGCCACCTTTCGCACTCCTACCACTCCGGCGCATGTCTGTACTTCACCTTTGCCTTCAAACACGACGGCGTGGACCCGCTTGCTCAGTACGAGCCGCTCAAGAACGCCATCCAGCAGGCCTTCGTCGACTCAGACGGGACCCTGTCACATCACCATGCGGTCGGCACCGAGCACGCTCCCTGGCTAGAGCAAGACATCTCGGCTCCCGGCGTACACATGATCGATGGTCTTTTTACCGCCATGGACCCAGGCAGGAACTTCAATCCCGGCAAGATCATCGTGAAATAGCCCATCCGGCAGCGTTTGGGAGTAATCAACTCGTGATCATCTTCCGCAGGCGAATGTAACAGCTGAGACATATGTGACAGCTGAGATGCTGACAGGTTCGGCGTCTTGGGGATAATCTGCGTGTCGTGCTTCCCCACATGATCAACTTGCAGCGTCGATGGTCGCTGCTGGTGATCTTGGGCAGTACGCTGCTGCTGCTTGCCGGAACCGGGCTTTTCTTGATCGTGCGCCCTGCGACCCGCGCCACGCCGCTCGCCGGCCAGTCCAATCAGCAACTAACGATGCCATCCCCCGACGCCTCAGTAAGCGGCCCTCGCTGGAGTGACTGGGATGATCTTGGTGGGACCTTCAATGCGGGTCCGAGCGTGGCCTCCTGGAGCGTAAACCGGCTGGACGTCTTTGTCCGAGGCCCCGGCCAGACCATGCTGCACCGGGCGTACAACGGTACGCAGTGGAACCCACTTGAGAATCTTGGGCCTGCCATCCTTGGTGCGCCCGGAGCAGTGGCGCGAGGGCAGGATCGGCTCGAGATCTTCGTTCGCGGCGCCGACAACCAGCTGTGGCGGAAAGCCTGGAACGGAGGCTGGATGGGTTACGACCCGCTGGGTGGATTTCTTACCTCCAGCCCCGCCGTAGCCTCGTGGGCGCCAAATCGGTTGGACGTCTTCGCTCGCGGCAGCGACAACGCGTTGTACCACAAGTCCTGGAACGGCATCTCTTGGAGCCCGTACGAGCGGCTCGGCGAGAACTTGGAGGGTGCCCCGGCAGCAGTCTCACGTGGGCCGAACTTGATCGATGTCTTCTTCCGCGGGCGCGACAACCACCTGTATCAGATGCGGTACCGGGGCTCCAAGTGGCGGAAGCCAATTGATCTTGGCGGCCGGCTGCATTCCGATGTCGCGGTGTCCTCATGGGGCCCGGATCGGCTCGATCTGTTTCGCAAGGGAGACGACAACACCTTGGAGCACCGGTCGTGGGACGGTACGAGCTGGACCGACTGGGTGATCGTCGGCACGGGGATTATTGACACTCCGGCGGCCGTATCGTGGGGGCCCAGTCGGATCGACGTACTTGCCCTCGGCAGCAACGGTCAGCTGCTGCACAAGCACTTCTCTCCCGCGCGAAGCTCCTGATCGTCGCCCAGATAGCCCCCTCACTCTCCGACTTGTCCGCCTTGTCAGAGTCACAGCTTGCTATAACCCGCTGAAACTCTGACAACTCGACGGAGAAGGGGGCTAGTGTGCTAAGTCGTGCTGCTGGCTATGGTCAAAGTCCACCGGCGATGGTGGCTGCCAGCGATACTGGGCGGCCTGGTGCTGCTGCTTGCGAGCATCGGTCTTTTCCTCATGTTGCGCTCGGCTGTTCCAGCTGCCACACCGTCGGTGATTCCGACTATGTCGGCGACGCCGTCACCAACTCCGTCGCCAACGCCAACAGGCCCGCAATGGAGCGAATGGGAGGATCTCGGCGGCTCCTTCAGCTCGGCACCGAGCGTGGCTTCCTGGGGCGTCAATAGATTGGACGTCTTCGCCCAAGCGACCGGCCAGACGCTGCTGCATCAGACCTATGAGGACGAAAGCTGGTATCCGCCCGCCGATCTTGGTCCCGGCGTTGTGGGCGCCCCGAGCGCCGTGGCCTGGGGACCGGACCGACTCGACATCTTCGCTCGCGGCACCGACAACCAGCTGTGGCATAAGGCCTGGGGAGGCGGCGGCTGGGTGGGCCATTACCCGCTCGGCGGATACCTCATATCAAGCCCCTCTGTGGCGTCATGGAGTGAGAACCGGCTGGACGTCTTTGCCCGAGGTGGGGACAACGCGCTCTACCACAAGTCGTGGACCGGATTGGGCTGGAGCGAGTTCGAACGGCTCGGTGGGAACCTGGAAGGCGCCCCTGCTGCCGTTTCGCGAGGTCCGAACCTGATCGATGTCTTCTTCCGCGGCCGTAACAATCACCTGTACCAAATGTCGTACGACGGCTCGACCTGGCTGCCATCGGTCGACCTGGGTGGCGGACTCCACTCCGATGTTGCCGTTTCGTCGTGGGGGCTGCGTCGCCTTGATCTGTTTCGGGAAGGCGACAACAACACCTTGCAGCATCGATCATGGGACGGCAGAACTTGGACTCGCTGGAAGACGATCGGAACTGGCATCGACGACACGCCAGCGGCCGTCTCTCGGGACGAAAACCAGATCGACGTCATAGGCCTCGGCACGAATGGGCACCTGCTACACAAGCACTACTGCGCATTGGAAGAGGAGGCTTGTTGATCACCGGGCGCAACTACACAACTTGAAACCCGGAATAGGCGGTCCGCACAGGGGATGGGACCAACCCGCGCGGGGAAACACGGGGGCCGATGCGTTGGGCCTATTCCGGGCAGCCCGAGACCCCGAGATCACGGTACTCGCACAGCGGCTTTTAGGGGACACCTTTAGTGCAGTGGCGTACCAGAAAGTTAAGCGCAACTAGGTTGTTTATGCCTATGGAGTCGCGCAGCAGCCATTTTCAGCCTTAGTTTCTCGAGCTGGTCGCCGATATCGACACTCACGGCTACCGAACGGCGAATGCAAAGTGCGGACCACAAGCGACTGGGCAGATCGGGTATTACATTCTCACCTGTGGCTCTTTCGGTACGCACCATCGAGACGGATCGGCATCGGGAGTTCAATGCCGCCCAACCCTCGGTGAGCTTCCTCCAGACGCCAGCATGGGGTCAGGTCAAGAGTGAGTGGCGCAGTGAGTCGGTCGGTTGGTTCAACGGCCAGGACGGACCTGTTGGCGCCGGACTCGTACTGTATCGGCAGCTTCCCAAGATCAAGAAGTACCTTGCCTACCTGCCCGAGGGTCCAGTGATTGATTGGACAGCGGCTGACATCGGGGAATGGCTGAGGCCATTAGCCGACCACGTACGCGGGGCCGGTGCGTTTGGACTCCGGATTGGGGCGCCGGCCGTTGCCCGCCGCTGGAGCGCCGGAACGATCAAGGCGGCGATAGCCGATGAACGAGTAAGCCGGCTCAGCGAGGCAGTGCCGGATCAGGTGAATCACGAAACAACTCGGACGCGTAATCAACTGCGCGAGCTGGGCTGGCGCCAGCCGCGAGAAGATGAGGAAGGCTTCGCCGCTGGGCAACCACGATTCGTCTTCCAGCTGCCGATCGCGGGGCGTACCCCTGATCAACTGCTTGCCGGAATGAACCAGCTCTGGCGGCGCAATATCAAGAAGGCGGCCAAGGCCGGCGTTGTGGTACGCCGCGGCACGGTTGATCAATTGCCGGAGTTTCATCGACTCTACGTCGAGACGGCAGAGCGTGATCATTTTAGGCCGCGACCGTTGTCGTACTTCGAGACCATGTTCAATGCGCTGCTTGCCGAGGATTCGGATCGGATCCGGCTCTATCTGGCTCACCATGAAGATGATCTTGTTGCGGCGACTACCTGGGTCAAGGTCGGTCAGCACACTTGGTACTCCTATGGTGCAAGCTCCACCGCCAAGCGTGATGTCCGCGGATCGAATGCCATCCAGTGGCAGATGATCCTCGATGCGCTGGAGGCAGGTGCGTCAATTTATGATCTCCGCGGAATCACTGAAGGGCTTGAGCCAGACGACCCGCATCTGGGACTAATTCAGTTCAAGGTGGGCACCGGAGGCGAGGCGGTGGAGTACCTGGGCGAATGGGACCTGCCACTGAATCCCCTGCTGTATAGGGCTTTCGACCTCTACATGAAACGTCGGTGATTTGTGTCGTGATACAGATATGAGCGGTGTAACTCTGCGGCTGGAATCGGAACGCTGGCGAGAGCACCTGCGCACTGTGGCAGGCGCGACACCCGGCATTGTCCCGGTGATCAAGGGCAATGGGTACGGGTTCGGCCTGCGTCGACTGGCCGAGGAGTCCAAGACTCTCGGCACCGATACGGTCGCGGTTGGCATCCCCTCAGAGGTTGGCATCGTCCGGGAAGCCTTCTCGGGTGATGTGGTGATCTTGAACCCCTGGGATTCATCCAGTTCACTCGCTGCTGAGCTGGCGGCCGAGCCCTCGGTGATCACCACAGTGTCGCGGCTATCCGACCTGGAACTGCTGGCGGCGCGCGGTGATCAACCGCGGGTGCTGGTCGAGGTGCTGACCTCGATGCGACGCCACGGAATCCTTTTCGATGATCTTGGCAAGGTGGCAGAGCTGCTGCCTGGGGTACGCTTCGAGGGCTGGACAATCCACCTCCCGCTATATGTTGAAGGTCGTTACACGGAAGCCGAGCGGCTCAGCCGGGCTGCCCTAGCGGTTGCGCCGGGAACACTGTGGTTCTCGCACCTGCCTTCGGAGGAGACCGCTGGTCTGGCCCGGCAGCTGGGTGGAGCAGACGGTAACCCGGTTCCGGTACGGCAACGGGTGGGCACCCGGCTCTGGCTGGGCGACAAGCTGGCGCGAACCAGCACGGCCACAGTGCTGGATGTGCACCCGATCAAGCGCGGCGAGCGCGCCGGCTACCGGAAACGGGTCTGTCCGGCAGACGGCTGGATCGTTGTCGTTGCCGGCGGCACCTCGCATGGCATTGGGATGGAGGCGCCGACCTCAGCCAAGACCATGCGGCATCGTGCGATCGCCCTAGCCACAGGATCACTAGCGGCTGCCGGGCTGGCCCTCAGCCCGTACACGATCAATGGCAAGAAGCGCTGGTTCCTGGAGCCACCGCACATGCAATCCAGCCTGGTTTTCCTGCCAGCCAAGGAGAAGCCACCGCAGATCGGGGACGAAATTCCGGTGGAGCTGCGGCTGACGACCGCGACGGTTGACTGCATCACCTGGACATAACGCCGGATCGCGCGTCGCCGTGCTGAGGAGGAGTGAGGGGACGCGCTTTTTCGTCCCCGAGCGACGACGAAGTAGGTGGCTACAAGGCGCGATCCGCCGCGGAGCGAGCGCAGCAAGCGGAGCAATCAATCCCGGAGCTTGGCGCGTAGCTGCTCATTGTCTTCCTCAGTCCAGCCCATCTTGATCAACATCTGCGGCACACCTCCGAACGTCTCGTCAATGTGGCGCAGCAAGCTGATCATGGTCTCCGAATGACTCAAGTGTGAGGACAGGTCGCGATCCTGAAGGTTCTCAGCGTAGGTCGGGGAGGCCTTCAGGCGCGCCACCACCCTCGCCGCCCGCTCCGAACTCGCCACGTAGTCATCGATAATCGCTTGGCGATCCGCATCGGCCACCGACAAGGCGAGCGCCACGATAGTGCCTGTTCGGTCCTTGCCCGCGGCACAGTGCACCAGCGCCGCACCCGGTGCCTGAGCGACTGCACGCAAGGCAGACAGCACTGAGTCCGGGCGATCCACTAGGTAGGAGAAGTAGACCGACGCTACGTCGTTGTCGAGCTGGACGCTGGGTTCGAGGTCAATCCATGGCAATGCCTCTTCGGGCAGCACTTCCGGGCGTACGTCAGGCTTGTCCTCGCCTACCCCGCCTTCCCACTCGCGGAACAGCGAGAACTGATGGATCCGTACCACGGAGTCAGCCAGTGGAGTCGGGCCCTCGTGCGCGACCTCGTAATCGCTGCGCAGATCAATGACGTCGGTAAGACCGAGTCCGAGTAGCTGATCTATGTCAGAAGTGGTAAGCGTCTGGAGATTGTCCGATCGCAGCAGCCGACCAGGAATGATTTTGCCGCCGTCGTTGGTCGGGATCCCGCCGATGTCGCGTAGGTTGGCCAGGCCCTCGAGGTCAATCCACATCCGTTCCACCCAGTCAGGGTAATAGGGCCTGACTGGGTGACCGGCGACTCAGCTGTTTACTAGCCGCCGTATGACTTGATTTTGAAGGGCAGACAGGCGAGCCGCGCTCCGGCAGTACCGTCGGACGCCGTCGGCAAAGCGTGGAGCACGATTGACCGCTCGCCCTCCGGGATGAAAGGCACGGTCGCTGTCGACCGTGCGTTTCCGTATGAGTTCACGTCGAGGTCCAACCAAACCTCAGTCTTGGTGCTGATTACATTCGCAATGCCCGTTGTCGAGTTCCAGGTCACGTTGTAGTGCGGCCCTGCCTTGGTGGGATCGTCGGCGTCACACGCTCCCTGGTGCAAATGTACGCCGTACTTGCCATCAGTGGCGTCGATCCCGGTGACACTGAGGCTGAAGAAGCTCTTGCCCTCCAAACCCATCATGTACGCCGTCGCTTTGGCTCCCTTGAACACGTCGGGTTTGGTGCTCTTAAAGTCAGTCAGCTCACCGCTGTAGTGTGCCCACCTCATGCCTGAGAGCTTGGTACTCGCTGAAACGCCGTGATGACCATCATGGGCATAGGCGGCGGTGGGTGCGAGGAGAAGAGCGGATACCGCCACGGCAGCAACAGCCGTCTTGCGTAAACAGGTCACGATTTCCCCTTAAGAGACCTGAGAGATTTGAGTCCCGGCAGGGGTCCCCCAGTAGGCCACTTGTCCCCCGACCGAGTCACCACCGGTCAGCCTATGGGAAATGCCGCCCGGCCGCCGGAAGTTCGAGGGATCTCCGCCGTCGTTTCTAACTCGCCCAGTGACCGGTAAAGAACAGCCAGCTCCACCACAGCATGAGCACAATTTCGATACCGAAGGCAGACGCCACTAGTACGCGATGCCAGCGTCCTTTGACCGACGATCCGGCCACCCAGCGACCGATCATGATCCATAACGGAAACCAGAGCAAGGTCGCGCGGTTCACTGAGAAGAACCAATACGACACCGAGAAAGCCAGTACCTGGACGCCGACCCAGCTAGCTTCGCCCCACATTGTCCTGTCCGAGCCTGGTGACTTTCGAGCCCGCAGACTCACCACGATGCACCAGATGGTGACGCCAACCCCGACGGCCATGGAAATCATCTCGCCTCGGAACACCGCAGCCCACCACGGGTGATTGGCGTACGCGCCAGGCAGGATTGCCGGAATTGTGTTCAAGAACGAGTCCCACGGCCAGGTCAGTTCGCGTACCCAGCCAGTCGATTGAGCGCGATACCAGGCCGTCCAGGTGCCGGCAAGGGTGTACAGATAGATCGCGAACGTCGTTATCACCGCTGCCGGAATCAGCATTAGGGCCGCGCGTCGTAGCTTGCCGCCCGACGCGCTGGTCATGATCATGACCAGCAGTGCGCCGATGAGAAAGAGTCCCGATACCCGAACCGTGCAGGCCAATGCGGTGAGCATCGTAGCGGCTAGCCAGCGATCGGCACGTGCCCGTTCCCAGGCCCAGAAGGCGGCGGCACAGAACAGCGATTCGGTGTAGGGCACCACGGTGAAGACAGCGGTTGGGGCAAAGAGCCAGGCGACCGCGGCCCAGCGCCCACCCAGACGGTACAGCGCAGCGGCCGCGACGGCCGAGCAGGCAGTGGAGATCATTACGCCGCTGATGGCAATCGGTATGCCCAACTGCTCGAACAGCCACAAGATCGCCGGCCACCCGGGAAAGAAGGCCATCAAGGTGCCATCCGGCTCGGCACGGTATCCCTCGGCAGCTAGCCTCGCGAAGTGCTGCACATCCCAGTTGCTCACCATGTTGGTAAGCGTGCGGTGCTGCACGACGGCCAGTACCAGGGCCACCGCGAAGATAAGGCCGCGGCTCGCCAGCCAGGCCTGGACGACGGTCCGCGCTGGCGCGGGAGTCTCGGTTGAATCTGGGGCTGCGCCGTCTCGCTGTGGCACAACGTGCTGCACCATCACGCATTCCGCCTCGGGACCGTGGTGCCGACGAACACTCGATACCACCGGGCATCCGGCGCGTGATCAAGGACGCCGCCGGTCGGATCGTCGATTTCGTCCTCGAGGCGTACCGGATCTTGCTTCGGTCGGACCGCATCACGAACCACCATGATCACCACCCAACCTTGGGTGCAAAGTCTGATCACGACCGCCAGCCAGTAGATCCGATCCGGAGAGCTGTCTCCTGGTGTCAGGAAGCCGCCCAAATGCCACCAGATGGCGACGAAGTAGATCAACTCACCCGTTGTGAAGATCAACCAATCGCGCCACTTGGGTCGAGCCAAGATCATCAGGGGCAGCAGCCACAGCACGTATTGCGGCGAATAGACCTTGTTGGTCATCAGGAACGCAGCAATGACCAGAAAAGCCATGGCACCGAACCGCGGCCGGAGCGGGGCGTACCAGATCAAGATCAAGATTCCCAGGCAGCACAGCAGAAACAGCCCTCCGCTGACCCAATTGAGATAGGGAACGGGGTGGCCGGCGAGCGACAGTACGTACCAAATCGAGCCGAGGTCACCGCCGCGGTCTCGGTTGTACTGCCAAAAGCTGAACCAAGCATCCGGTGCGAGCAGCAGCACTGGCAGATTGACCAGGCCCCAGCTCACCAGGAAGGTCGACAACGTCATGACGAAGTCGCCCATCCGTTTGGCTCGCATGCAAAGCAGGAACAATGGGCCGAGCAGCAGTGCTGGATAAAGCTTGGCCGCGGCTCCTAGCCCGAGCATGATGCCGGCCAGGCCGGGTTTGCGTGCCGACCAGGAAGCCATGGCGAGTGCTGTGAGCGCCACCGGCAGCAGGTCCCAGTTGATCAAGGCCGCAGCAGCGACGCAAGGTGATGCGGCCATCATCATCGCATCCCACGGCCGTCCCACTGGGGTACGCACCAGGGCCCAGAGCGTGATCAAGAGCAAGGCCCCGAGCAGCACCGTGTTGACAGCAACGAAGATCAACGTCGAGTCGATCTGCTGCTGGTCGGTCAGCCCGGGCCTTTGCAATCCACCCAGTGCTCGGGTGATCAGGCGCTCCGCCTCGAGGAACCAGCCGGTGAGCACCGGATACTCCAGGACCGGGTAGTCACCCGAGTCGAGGTAGGGCGTATTGCCTTGCAGCAGCCCACGACCGGCGTACAGCAAGCCAATGTCTGAGTAGCACAGGTATTTGAAGTGATCCGGCGCAGGCTGGCCAGCTTCGGTGATCCGGCACGGCAGGCGGAATACCAGGCCAATCAGATAGACCAGCGTTCCGACCAGCAACGTGACGCGCAGCGGATTCCACCAGGCCCCGCCGGCGCCGGCGTAACGACCAAGCGGCCCGCCGATTCGCTGGCTAACCCGGCCGACGAAATCGTCAGTCGCCGATGGCAGATTTTGAGCCGATCGGGCGTCGATCACCGTCGGGACTCTGCTCAACCCGATCCGCCGGTGGGATTCCCGCTCGGGAGGAGCCGCCTCCAACGGTCCTGCTGCTGGTCGCCTCCTCCAGGACCTTTCCTCGGCTTCGTGGCCCCCGGATTAGGGGGCGTCGGCCAGTCTGGGGGCCAGTTTGGGGGCAATCGCCAGGTATGCGAGGGCTCGGACTTAGGCTCGGGAGCCTCGGTGCTGGGTTCATCGGTCGGCTGCAGGGTCTCCTGCATCGTCTGGGCCGGGCTCGGTGCCTCATCCCGGTTCACGTAGGCGGGACCGGGAAACTGCTTGACCGCTTGGCCCTCGGTGGCGGTCCTCATGTAATCCGCCCAGGTCAAGGCCGGATATGTGCCACCGAAGAACGTGTTATCGCCGGGCCTGGCGTAATTGTCAAGATCACCATTACCGTCGTTACCTGCGACGTACATAACCGCTGTTGAGATCTGCTTGGTATATGCCACAAACCAGGCCGAGACAATGTCACTCGAGCCGTCTGCGTTCGTGCGGTCCTTGGTGCCGGTCTTACCGGCCACCGGACGATCAAGGGTTTGCACAGCGCGTCCCGTGCCCTCCTCGACCACGTTGGACAGTGCGTACGTGACGTCGTGCGCAATGTCTTCGCCGATCACGCGCTTCTTCTCCGGATTTGCCTCGTAAACGACCCTGCCTTTCCGATCACGGACCTCGCGTACTACGTGGTTGGGGACTGCGACGCCGTCATTGGCGAACGTTGCATAGGCGCTGGCCTGGGCAAGTGGGCTGACCTCGGCGGTTCCCAGCGGAAGGCGAGAGGTCTTGTCCCAGCCGGCGCCTTTCGGGGCACCTACTGCCTTCGCCATCTTTATGATCTTGCGCGGGCCGTCGTCCATCTG
The DNA here is from genome assembly GCA_035253925.1 of Propionibacteriaceae bacterium. Classification (GTDB taxonomy): domain Bacteria; phylum Actinomycetota; class Actinomycetes; order Propionibacteriales; family Propionibacteriaceae; genus Microlunatus. The sequence continues at coordinate 3,477 of DATFBI010000034.1, read as the reverse complement.
GCTCGTCAAATCGACATACGCGGTGTTGATCGACTGGGCGGTCGCCTTGATCAGATCGACCGAGGAGCCGTACTGGTAGCTGAACTCGTTGCGCACCGGCTTAGATTCACCAGGCGGGATGAAGGTATTGCCGTTGAAGGTATCGAGCAGGCTGTAGCCGTCGTCGAGGCCGGCGGCGAGTGCGTATGTCTTGAACGTGGAGGCGGTCGGGCGGGGCGTGGTCGCCCAGTTGCGAGAGTTTTTGACAAAGTCCGGTCCGCCGTAGAGGGCGATCACCGCGCCGCTGTTCACATCAACCGAAGCTAGCGCGGCATGCAGCTTGGACGACTTTCGGCCGACTGCGCTTGCCGATTGCTTGGTGTACTTCTGGGCCGCGTCCACCGCGGCCTGCTGCGCATCCTTGTCGAAGGTGGTGATGATCTTGAGACCGCCGCCGCTGATCTGAGTGGGGTCAAAACCTGCCGCTTCTAGTTCGCGCTCGACCATTTTGAGCAGGAATCCCTTGGACCCGCCGTACCGATCGTTTTGAGCGGTCTTTGGGAACTTCGGTAGCTTCTGAGCGTATTTGGCCCCCTGTGCTGGGCTGATGTAGCTCATCTCAGCCATCGCGTGGAGGACATAGCGGTAGCGGCTCATGATGCGGCCGTGGTCATCCTCGTCACGCGGGTCGTACAAGCTTGGGTTGTTGACCACGGTTGCGAGGAATGCCGCTTGCGGGACGGTCAGCTTCTTGGCGTCGATGTTGAAATATTCCTGGCTGGCCGCCTGGACGCCGTACGCGCCGTGCCCGTAGTAGATGGTATTGAGATAGCCGGCGAGGATTTCCTGCTTGCTCATTTCTTTGTTGATCTTGTACGCCAGGAACAACTCCCGGAATTTGCGCTTCATGGTGCGCTCGGAGTTCAGGTACAAGATCTTGACGTACTGCTGGGTGATGGTTGAGCCGCCCTGGACGTCCTGGCCGCGGGCGATCTTCCAGGCGGCCCGGATCATGCCGCGAATTGAGATGCCCTTATCGGTCCAGAATGTGCGGTTCTCGGCGGCGACCGCGGCCTGCTGCATGGTCGCGGGAATCTTGTCGAACGTAAGCGGAGTCCGGTTTTGGATGGCGAAGTTGCCCAGCTCGCTCTTGCCGTCCTTGTAGTAGACGAATGTGGTTGCAGTGTTGAACTCAGCGTTCGCGGCCGGGAGCTTTGTGGTGGTGTAGCCGTAGGCCACGATCGCGATGGCGCTGATCATGCCGAGAATGATCAGACCGCCGATGGTGATGAGGACACCGCGCGTCCACCGTTGGCCCGTCTTTTCCTTTTTCTGGCGCGCGCGAGTGCCCTGGGGCTCCCACTCGACGGGTCCCCAGTAGGGATCAGCCATAGATGTCCTCAACCGTCTGCTGCCGGCGAGGTGGCTTGCGCTTCACCCCGTCGCCCAGAAGATAGGAAAGGATCATGTGGTTCCAGCCACAGGCTGGGCAAACTTCGACGACCACGACCTTGAACTCCCCGAACTCGTGCGCCATCTCTTCTAGTTCCGTGGTCCGCTTGATCCGCCCCGAGTACTGCCCCAGCTGGTCGCCGAAGACGTATTGCAGGTTGACCAGTTCATCTGACTCACACACTGGGCAATCCACGTTCGACGGCTCGCCGTGGTGCTTGGCCGCGCGGATCAGCATGGGGTCAGCGTCACAGGCCTCCTGCAATGCGAGCCTGCGGCCAGGACGCCGTAGCGCCTGGAGAGTGGAGCGTCGCTGAAGCGCGTAGTCGATGACTTCGCGCTGGGACCACATGGGCAACAGCGTACGTGGACTCGGGCGACGAGGCGACCCGACCGGATCTTTCACGAAATCACTCCCGAGCCGGGAAGTTCCGGCTCCAGATGAGCGTGAATCAAGACTCCCGCATCCGCCTAGGGGGCGATTTTGAGAAATCGGGTCGGAGGTTCGCTGAAAAGTTCACTCCAGGCGAGGTCCGGTGAAGGGCGCTGAGCGCGAAAGCGCCATAGACGGCTCGGCTAGGGGGAAGTTTTCAGCGTTGGCGCCGGCTATACCCATGGCGTACTATCGGGCGTCGGCCGGGCCGCTCTCGGGGGATGGGGCTCCGGCTAGCCGGGGCCATGGCGCAACAGGTAGCGCACTTGCTTTGCAAGCAAGGGGTTAGGGGTTCGAGTCCCCTTGGCTCCACCCCTAGTCAGAGCAGGTTTGCCCTTGCTTAGTTGCTGTACTTTTCGGTCCGTACAGCAGAAAGTACAGCAACCCGACCCCTTGCTAACTTATTCATTTGGGCCTACGCCGAGCAGTCAGCCGTCCTCGATCCGCACTACCTCCATAGCGGTGATTTCGATTGAGCGTCCGGTAGGTAGCTTGCCGAACGTCAGGAGGGCCGAGGGAGCGGGATTTCTGCGCGGATTCGGGTGCCGCTGCCCTGCGGGCTTTCCACGGTCAGCGTCCCGCTTAGGGCTGTGATCCGGTCGTGCAGGCCGCTGAGGCCGCTGCCTGGGGACGGTCGGGCGCCGCCCACGCCGTCGTCTTCGATCGTCAATATGAGGCAGTCGTCGGTCGACGTGGCCATGACACGCACGGTTTTAGCGTTCGCATATTTGGCCACGTTTGTCAGCGCTTCGGCGACGACGAAGTAGGCCGCGGACTCGATCGATGGCGGATAGCGGTCATTTGGGATCTGTAGAGCGATTGGCAGGGGCATGCGGTGGGTGAGCGCCTCGACGGCGGCCTCAAGGCCGCGGTGGGTGAGGATCGAAGGATGGATGCCGCGTGCTAGCTCGCGCAGCTCAGCGATGGCGGCGCGCACCTGTTCGATGCCTTCGGCGACGAGGGGGGTACCTTCACCGTGAGCCTGGGCGAGCTGCAATGTCATGATGGCTTCCACCAGCCGCTGTTGCGCTCCGTCGTGAAGGTCGCGTACGACCTGACGGCGCTGCTCGTCGGCGGCTTCTACGATCCTCGTCCGCGATGCAACTAGTTCGGTCTGGGTGGTGGCGTTGGAGATTGCGGTAGCGATTAGCTCGGCAAAGGATGACAGTCGCTGCTCAAGCCCGGCAGGCAGGGGCTCTGGGTCGTCGGTCCCCGCGATCAGTGCTCCCCAAACCCGGCCATCGACGACGACCGGCGCGCCGACCTCGGAGGCCACGCCGCGTTGTCGCAACAGCTCCGCCAGCTCGCCGGACGCTCCCTCGTAGCTGTCGAAACGTCCCGGTGCCGCGGTATCTCGGACGAGCACGTTGATGCTGTCCCCCTCCAGCGGGAGACGCGTGCCGGTCGGCAGATGGACGTCGTGGATGCTCCAGCCGGCCATGGTGAGGTTGAAGCCGTCGCTGGTGAAATGTGCGAGATTGACGGTTGTGACATCAAAGAGCCGGCCGGTTTCTTGGCAGACCGCATCGAACACGACGGCCGGTTGCGCGCCCTTCGCCACCAGCGTGGCTAGCCGCCGCAGCCCCGACTGCTCGTCGGCGAGCCTGTGCAAC
>DATFBI010000033.1:0-3347 GCA_035253925.1 Propionibacteriaceae bacterium | reverse complement strand
GCGAACGTCAAGCTCGACCTTGCAACGGAGTCATCGCAGGCCACTTCGATAGCAGTCGTCAGTCTGGACGAGCAAGGCGTGGCGAGCTACACCTTCCACTTCAACGACACCGCTAACTTCGGCTGGCAGATCGATGACTTGCCGGAGTTGTCCAGCGATGACTGGCTACACATCGCCTCGTTGTCGTGCGTTGTGAGCCCAGGTGCGGAGGTGCTGCTGGATTGGATGCGTGACGTTAAGGCGGGTGTTTCTTACGACATCAACGTACGACCCACAGTGATCACCGATCCGGACGCGTACTGGAGCAAAGTACAACCCTGGCTGCGCGCAGTCGGCCGACGCCAGGGCATCGTCAAGGCGAGTGATGAGGACATCAAGTTCCTTGCCAAGGCTGAAGCCAGCGGCGCCGGGAAGGCCGGCGATCCAGTGGAGCTGGCAGGCATCTGGATCGAGCAGTACGGGCTGGGTCTTGCGGTGATCACACTGGGGCCGGGCGGGGGAGTGGCGATCGAGCCAGGCGGCAGCATCACGCGGGTGCCCGGCTTTCCCACCAAGGTGATCGATACGGTCGGCGCCGGCGACACATTCATGGCCGGATTTCTTGATGGGTACGTCAACCTTCAGATCGGACTCGAAGCCTCATTGGAACGCGGTGGGGCGGCCGCTTCTATTGTCTGCTCGAGACAGGGTCCGCAGCCTCCAACGTCGGCAGAAGTTGATGATCTAATTGCCGAGCGGACTTGAGGAATCACGTCAAGTCGGCTGTGAGCGTCGGATGCGCAAGCGGCCCAAGTCATCAGCCCGAAATCATCAGCCCGAAATCATCAGCCCGGAATCGTCAATCAGATCGTCGGCCCAAAGACTCTCAGCCCAGTGTGGTTGCAGACGCGACTGGAATCCCGGCTGCCTTGGTGAGCGCCGCTACCGCCTCACGCGCCCGGTGCGGGCTGGGCGTTGAACCGTCTAACTCCGTGACATAGAACGTGTCGATAGCTTGGCCAGCAAGGGTGCTGATGTGGGCCGATCGGATCGATAGCTGGATCTCGCTCAGAGACCGACCGAGTGCATAGAGCAGTCCGGCGCGGTCTCCAGTTCGGACTTCAATGACAGCCGCTGTCGCGCTGGCATTTGCAACCGATTGCACGTAAGGGTTGGACACGACGCCACTGCCGTGAGCCCGTGCTTCCCGGCGCTGCACCGGAGTAAGGATGCCACTCTCGCCTGCCTGGAGGCGGCTGAGCTGCTTGATCAAGTACGCGGTGTCGGGAAGATCACTAGCTAGCTGCTTGTCGACCCGCCAGGTGTTTACCGCCACTCCCTCGACGGTGTGAAGGACCGCCGATCGCACCTGTATCGAATGGGAGGCGAGCAAGCCTGCGGTGTCGCTGAAAAGTCCTAGTCGATCCTTTGCTGCAATGATCAGCTGTACGCCGCCAGGCTGGGTCTCCACTCGGATCCGCGGTCTTCCGTCCAGTCGTACCGAGCGGGCCAGACCAAGATCAACTAGTTCGGCCATGTCTACCTGGGTTGTCTCATCAACCAGCAGTCCTTGGGCCTGCTCGGCCAGACTGTTGATCAACTGGGCCCGCCACGGCGACCAGGCAGCCGGTGCTGCAGCGCGAGCGTCGGCCTCGGTGAGATAGCGCAGCAGGCCGAGGATGTCCGACCGGCCCTGCACTGCCTCGACAAGGCCGTCCAAGGTGGCCGGATCAGCGTGATCACGTTTGGTTGCCAATGCGGCCAGAGTGAGATGGTGTCTGACCAAGAGCTCGATCATCTCAGCATCACTCGGGTTGAGCCCGATCGCTTCCACCGCGGCCCGGGCGATCGGCGCTCCTCGCTCCGCATGATGCACACCTGCCCCGGGCAGCTTGCCAAGGTCGTGGAAGATGCAGGCCAGCAGCAGGATGTCGGGTCGCTCAACCTGAGTTAAGTGCCGCTGTGCTTCGGCTACGGTCTGCACCAGGTGCCTGTCGACGGTGTGGCGATGGATCGGATTGTGTTGCGGGCGGGCTCGGATCGGCTCCCAGCAAGGAATCCACCTGCCGATGCATCCGGCGAGATCGAGTGCCTCCCACACCGGCACGACGTTGGGGCCAGCTGACAGCATTTCCAGCAGCGCCTCTCGCGCGGCGTCGGGCCACGGCGTCGGAAGTGCCCGGCCTTGCTTGCCGAGGTTGTCAGCCGTCACGGGGGAGAGCACCAAGCCACGCCGAGCAGCCAGCGCCGCTGCCCGCAGGCCGACAAGCGGGTCCTCGGGGTTGGTCCCTGGGCCAAGGCCCACCTCGCCGGAATGGATGATCAGCCCATGATCGGCTTTGATGTAGTCGGGCTTGCGCTCGCGCTTGATGAAGCTGAGCATGCGGCGTTGCGGCACGGCTTGGCGAGCCGCGCGTACCGTCACGTCGACGGCGTGACCGATACGGCGGGCCGCCAGGCTGACCTCCCGACGAAGATCATCAGGTTCGCGGTAGCCGAGGCGGGTTGCCACCGCTTCGGTTTCGCTGAAGATCAGACGGTCGAGGGTGCGGCCGGAGCTCAGGTGCAGCGCGTCGCGGACATCGAGCAGCCGCTCGTATGGCTCGCTGATTCCGACATGGGGCCGATCAGTAAGCCAGCTGGCTGCCAGTGCTCGCAACATCGAGACGTCGCGGAACCCCCCGCGGGCCTCTTTCAGGTCAGGCTCGAGCAGATAGGCAGCGTCGCCAAATGTGGCCAGACGCTCGTCGAGCGACGCGAGCAAGTCCGGTAGCCGTTTGCGGGCATTGCTGCGCCAACTATTTAGCAGTGCCGTACGGGCACTCTTCACCAGCTCAGCATCACCGGCGATCACTCGCAGGTCGAGCAGACCGACACCGGCACTCAGTTCGCGGCCGGCAACCTCGGCGCACTCGGCCGGCGTGCGTACCGAGTGGTCAACGCGAATGCGGGCATCCCAGAGTGGATACCAAAGATCATTGGCCAGGGTGTTGATCTTGGTCGATGACTTGCCGTCGTGCAGCAGTACAAGATCGATATCTGATCGCGGACCAAGCTCGCGTCGGGCCAGGCTTCCGACGGAGGCAAGGGCGGCCCCGCTTGCAGGGCCGCCCACATCCGCATACAGCTCGGCGAGCGCAGGCTCAACGCAGTCGGTGATCAAACGCCGACGATCCGGCCCTGCCGTGGAACACCACTCAGACCGGATCGCGACGTTGAGACGCTCACTGGTTAAATCACGCTTCAGAGCGCGTCCAGCCCGCGCTCCCCGGTTCGCACGCGGACGATGTCATCCACCGGAACCGACCAGACCTTGCCGTCACCGATGCGACCGGTCCGAGCGCTCTTGACCAGGACATCGATGATGT
>DATFBI010000032.1:0-17810 GCA_035253925.1 Propionibacteriaceae bacterium | reverse complement strand
CGTCGGGCTGCCGCTGGTCCAGCCATGGCAACAACCGCGGTACCCGCTGCTTGATCGAATTCACATTCCATGTGGCCAACCGCACGGACCCACGCTAGCCGGTGATCAGCTGGGCTGAAGCAGGCCGAGCTGGGTGGCACGTCCGGCAGCCTCCGCCCGGGAACGGCAATCGAGCTTCACCAAGATGCTGCTGACATGCGTCTCGACGGTTCGAGGGCTGAGGAACAGCTCCCGGGCGATCTCGCGACTGGTGTGGCCCATGGCAACCAGGCGGACGACCTCGAGTTCCCGACGAGTGAGGCTGACATTGGCAGCTTGGGAGAGGGCTCGCCGGCTAAGCCGCTTCTCGGCTCGTTCACCCAGTTCGGCCAAACTGCTGGTCACCTTCTCCATCATTGGCTTGGCTCCCAGTCGGCGCGCCGTGCGGTGTGCTGAAATCAGATGCTCAACTGCCTGCTCGCGGTGTCCCTGCCGAACCAGCGCGGCGGCCGCGCGACGTTCGGATTCGGCACGATCAAACGGAGTGTCCACCCCCTGCAACAACAGCAGGGCCCTTGCGAAGTGACTGGCCGCTTGCTCAGGGCTGCCATCTAGAAGCGCCGTCTCCCCCAGCGCGTGTGACAGCGCCGACATAGCTTCGTTCTGGCCGGAGTCGGTTGCCACCTTGGCCAATGCCGCAGTACAAGTACGCGCCCCTCCGCCGTCGCCGGTCTCGGCGAAGAAGGTGGTCGCCCAGCGCAGCGGGGAGATTACGAAGTGAAGATCCTCGGTCTGCTTCCAGCGCTCCAAGATCGACAAGCAGTGTCCAGCCGCCGCCTCGACAGCACCTTCAGTTTGATCAGCAATCGCAAGACCCCAGGTGGCAAGCAGCTCGCACGCCGCCAACTCGATGCTGCGCGCCAAGGTCAGCGACTCGTGCAGCAGGGGCCGGGCCTTCCGGCCCTGTCCGCGCATGCCAAGAATCGAACCAAGCATGCTGGTAGCAACGGCGCGGGCGTGGACGGTCGCGTCGCTCGAGGCAATCACCTGTCGACATAGCGTGACCGCGCGATCCCAGTCGCCGGACTGGCGCAGCACAACCGTCAAGCAGGCCAGGCATAGCAGTGCAGTCGGCTCGTAGGCATTGGCGGCGCAGAAGCTGAAGGCCTCATCGTAGGTTTTCTTGGCAGCCGTGTAGTCGCCGGCATGCTCGAGCGCATCGGCCAGCCGCTGATAGATTTCGGCCGCTGGCCCAGTAAGTCCGTGCTCCAGGGCCATGGCCAGCCCAGCCCGGGCGATATCCACTGCCGGGCGACCTTCGCCCATGCGGGCGCGTACGTTGCCCTCCTGCCCGAGAATCCGAGCCTGCAAATCGACACGCCCGGCCTCCCGCGCTTGCTGCCCAGCAATCTCCAGCAAGCTCAGCGCGGCGCGGAAGCTTCCGGCAGACCGCAGATGCGCTGCCGAAGTGAGACGCTCGGAAGCGGAGTCAGCTGGCAGCCCGGCACCTGTGAATGCCACTGCAGCTTGCTCTCGACTGCCAAGCGCCTCCTGCCAGCGACCTTGCAGCTCGAGGACCGTAGCCAGCCGGTGCAGAGCAGCACCAAGCCGTGCATGGTCACCGATGCGGCGCCGTCGGTCGGCGACTTCGCGCCAGGTCGGGATGGCCTCGGCCCAATCGCCGGCGAGTTCGGCATACTCGGCCAGGCGTTCCAACAGGTCGAGTCGGGCACTTTCCTGATCTCCGCTCGGCCACATCTCTAGAGCATGACGAGCCGCTCGTTGGGCGTCTCGATAGGCGTGTACCGCACTGGAGGCCTCGGCCGCCCTCAACAGCGCCGCCCGGGCCCGCTCGGGGCGTCGGCCCAGCGCCCAGTGCTCGGCGATCAACACAGGTGCGATGTGCTGGGCCTCCAATCGCTCGGCCACCGCTCGGTGCAGCGTTGCTCGCCGTGTCCAAGGGATCTCGCTATAGAAGGCGTCGCGGATCAAAGCATGTCGAAACGCTACACGTCCGACATCGGCGTCGATCACGATCCCACTGCGCAGCACTTCTTCGGGCCACTCGACCAGACCGGCGACCGCGATAACCAGCTCCGGATCAAATGTCAGACCGGCAACTGCTGCGGTACTGACGGCATTGCGGGCATCTTCGGAGAGGCCGGCTGCGCGCAGCAGCACGGCGTCGCGGATGCTATCGGGGATGGGGACGTCCACACCGTCCATGAGTTCCAACCCGTAGGGCCCGGTCGTCAAGTGGCCGCTGGCGGCGAGCGCGGCGCCGAGCTCACGTACGAAGAAGGGCACGCCGTCGGTCCGCTCGAACACCTCCCGCGCCAAAGACGGCGCTACGGCCCTCCCCAGCGTGCGCTCCAGCAAGACCCTGGTCGGCCCAACCTCGAGCGGTTCGAGAGTCAATTGCCGCAACCGGCCGCCCCGGCGCAACTCACTGCGCAATCGGCGGATCGAGTGGTCGCGTGGCAATTCGTCGCTGCGAAAGGCTCCAAGCAGCAGCAGCGGTTGGGAGTCCACCGAACGAGCCAATGTCGCCAGCAGCTCCGCGGTAGCGCTATCTGCCCATTGCAGATCATCCAGGAACAGCGCAGTCGGGCGCCGCGTCGCGATCGCGGCCAAAGCCTGCCGGATGGCCTCAAAGAGGGTGGCACGGTCATCGGCTGGAGCCGGTGGTCCAAGCTCAGGGAGAAGTAAGGCCAGATGGGCTGCTAGCGGGCCCTCGAGAAGCGGTTCATCACCTGCCCTCCGCAGATATGCCCGGAGTCCGTCGACAACCGGGCCGAAGGGCGAAGTGCCGCCCTGAACGGCGATGCCCTCCAACACCTGAAGGTCAGAGCTCGCCAGGACCTGATGCGCCAGGGTGGTCTTACCCAGACCCGCCTCACCGCCGAGCAGCACTAACGACCCTCGGCCGGCGAGCGCTTCATTCACCCAGGCGTGCAGCTGCGTCTGTTCCTCCTCGCGCCCGACGAGCTCGTCGATCACTCCGTCATTCTCCGGCGCAGCGGCGGATCGCCGCCACCGAGCGATCGACGTCCGCCTCATCGGTTGACCAGTTCGATACGGATATGCGCATAGCCGCGCGGCCTTGCCAGGTCGTACCGCTCATCCAGCAGGTGCCCTCCTGCTGCACTCGCTCGATCACCCGCCGGGTATGTGCATCGTGGTCGCCATCAGCGGCGAGGAAACGCACCAACACCTGATTAAGGACCACCTCATTGAGCACCTCCGCAGCGAACCCAGAAGTCAGCTGTTCGGCGAAGCGCCTCGCCATAGCGCAACACCGCTCTACCAATTCGGCGACACCCTGCCGACCAAGCTCGCGGAGCGCCGCGTAGACCGCGAAACCACGAGCACGCCGAGAGTGCTCAGGGTTGTAGTCGAGTGCGTCCCGCTCGTCGGCGACACTCCGCATCAGGTAGCCGGCTTGGCTGCCCATCGCCGCACGGTGCGCCGCAGGATGAGCGCAGAAAACCAGGCCCGAGTCGTAAGGAACGTTGAGCCACTTGTGGGCATCGGTAGCCCAGGAATCGGCCAGCTCAACACCGGCCAGCAACGGCCGGAGCCGCGGGCTCGCTGCCGCCCACAACCCGAAGGCACCATCGACATGCACCCAGGCACCATGCCGGTGCGCGATATCGCAGATGTCCTTGACCGGGTCGATGGCTCCGCTATTGACGTTGCCGACCTGGGCGGCAACTATCGCAGGGCCACTGCCCTGCTCTAAGGCGGCAGCCAGTGCCGCCGGGCGCATTCGACCCTGATCGTCGGCTGCCACCTCAACAATGGTCGCGGTACCTGCGCCGAGGAAGCGCAGGGCCCGATCTATGGTGCCGTGACGGCTCTGACCAGCGAGGATCCGTACCGGTGGCGCTCCCCAGAGGCCATTGGTGGCGAGGTCCCAATCCACTCGGCGCAGTACTTCCTGCAGCGCAATAGCCAGTCCGGTGAGGTTCGCCATCTGAGCACCAGTGACGAAACCGACTGAGACTCCAGCGGGTAAGCCGAACAGATCGGCTAGCCACTCGCCGGTTATCTCCTCGACGACACTGGCAGCTGGCCCAAGGACGTAGAGGCCGGCGTTTTGGTCCCAGGTAGAGGCCAGCCAGTCAGCCGCGAGCGCCGCTGGTGTAGTGCCGCCAACCACAAACCCGAAGAAGCGGCCGCTGCCTGACCCCACTACGCCAGGCTCGACTGTCGCCGCCAAATCGGCTATGACCTTCCGGGCCTCAAGTGGCGACTCAGGTAACGGCCCGCCAAGTGCGGCTCGCAGATCCGAGCGACTCGGGTAACCCGATAGTGACCGAGAGGGCAGACCTTCCAGGTAGCTAAGCGCCTCTCCGAAGGCGTCGGCTAATGTCCCTTTCCAGTCGGGCTCGTTCACTGGACACCCTCCTCAGGTCGGGTGATGACGGTGGTTGCCCATACGCTAGGAGCCATCCGTACGCCGAACATCCGCAAAACCACGGAGTTTCCATCACCCACACCAACCGTATGCATCGGCACCGTATGCATGAGCACCGTATGCATGAGCACAGCCACGACCGACTGATCCATTGGGCCCGGTTTTACGACCTGTCGACTGGGTTACTTGGCCGGCGCGGCAGGCGGCTTCGTGCCATGATCACTGACGATCTAGAGCTTCACCCCGGTGATCGGGTTCTTGATGTGGGCTGCGGTCCGGGCCGCCTGGCAATGGCATTCGCCAAGCGGGTCACGCCTCAGGGGTCGGTGGAGGGCGTGGATGCCTCGCCCGAAATGATCAATCGTGCCAGCTCACAAGCGCATAAGCGCGGGGTGTCGGCAAATTTCCGGGTCGGCTATGCCCAGCAACTTCCCTTCGATGACGCCAGTTTCGACGCCGTCGCTTGTACGCTCGTGCTGCACCATGTAGCTCAAGATGATCAACTCACGGCAGTCGAAGAGATGTATCGGGTGCTCAAACCCGGCGGTCGGCTCGTCATTGCCGAATTCCATAAGGGAAAGCGGCATCGACATCCCGGTCCGCGCTGGGTACGCCGCGCCACCGAGGACATGCTCGATACAGCACTCGAGCTGGTGACATCCGCTGGATTCACAGATACTGCGACCGGTGGCACGACCTTCGGGTGGCTTGGCAAGATCACCGCACGTAAGCCGCCGGCGGCGAGCCCCCAGGTTCCCGAGTAGCTACGGGGGAAGCAAGTGCTCTGCTCGGGGCGGCGGATCCGAGAATGCCAGCGCGGCTTCTTCGACTTCTTGGTCTGCGGCGGTCAGGCGGCCTTCATGTTGGCGTAGATGCTCCTCCCAGGATGGGACGCTAAAGAGCTCGATGAAGCGGTTCGGCCGGTCTCCGTCTCGATAGAGCTCCCAGCGCGTTGCACCGGTTCGACGACGCGACTGACGAAGCTGATCCATCGCTTCCAGGTAGGCAGCTTCTCGGTCAGGCGAAACGACGTACTCCACTGTCACCAGCACCGGTCCGGTGTCTGGCTCAGGGTCAACGGCCAACTGCGCCTCCGGCCAATAGACGGCCAGCTCGCTGGCGAGGTGACCGGCCTCCGGCAACCGCCTGAAAACTCCGGCAACCACTCCAGTCAGCATGACGCCGGCTGCAACGAAAAACGTCAGCCGCAGGCCGAGACCCTCCGCTATCAGCCCCCAAAGCAGTGACCCAACCGTCATTGAACCGGTGAACGTGACCATATAAATGGCCAAGCCACGGGCCCGTACCCAAACCGGCAGGAACAACTGGAGCTCGGCGTTCAATGTCGAGATCACCGTCGTCCAGGCCAATCCGGTGAAGAGGAGGATGACAAGCGCTGCCAGGAAGTTCGGAATGAGGACGATCAAAGCCAAAGCTGCGGCGTAGACGACGCCGGCCGCGGTCAGTAGCCCGTTGGTGGACAAGCGGTCCCTTACTCGTCCCAGGACCAAGGCCGCGACAATGGCACCGGCCCCCAAGGCGCCGAACAGGGCGCCATAGCCAGCTGCTCCCAGGCCCAACTGCTGACTGGCGATCAGCGGCAACAGTGCCCAAAGCGCCACCCCGGCCGGGATGAACAAGATCAACCTGAGCAGAATGCGACGTACCACTGGCTCGTGCCAGACGTAGCGGCCGCCCGCGCGGAGCGCTGGCACGAATCGCTCTCGGCGATCCTGCGAGGAACCTGGCGATCGGCGCCAGAGCAGCAGGGCGACAGCGAGGAAGACCACCGACAAAGCGTTCAGGGCGAAGACCATCGGAATGCCAAAGCCAGCGATGATCAAACCGGCAAGCGCTGGTCCGCCGGCACGGGCCACGTTAACGCCGACCATTTCCAACCTGGTCGCTGCCCGCAGCTGCGCCCTGGGCACCAGCTCAGGGATCATGGCCTGCCAGGCGGGCAGCTGCACGGCCGCACCAACCGCAAAGGCGAAAATCAAAGCGAGCAGCAACGCCGGCGGCATTAGTCCGACGGCTGTTAGCACCGTTAGCAAGATCCCGACGACAAAGAAGTACGACTGAACGGTGAAGAGCAGCCACCGCCGATCGAAGGAGTCGGCAAGCACTCCTCCCGGTAGCGCCAGCAGCATGACGGGCAGCGTCATAGCCGCTTGCACCAGGGATACCAGAGTGGCAGCGTTCGGCTCGTCGACGAGCAGCCACTGTGCACCAACGGTCTGCATCCAGGTGCCGATGTAGGAGATGAACACTCCGAGCCAGAGCCAGCGGAAGGTGCGCTGAGCCAGCGGCGCCCAAGGTGAAAAAGACTCCACTGTTGCCGTTACCGAAGCGGGTGTTGCAGGAGTGGGCGGCTCGCCTTTGCCCTCTGCCCCGCGCTGCGTCATTTCACCCCCAGGAGTGCACCTCAGCACACCTTCTCACGGCCAGCTGTACTCCCCGAGACGACCTTGCTGCGCCTCTAATCCGCTGTCCGGGGCACGAGCCGGATCGTCGCCGAGCGGGCCGCCGGGGTCAGAACCGTATTCAGAACCCTTGCCGGATAGCGGTCATACTTGGCCCGGTACGCGGCGTCGATCTCCTCACTCGCGTCCTCATCGGCATCGACGAAGCTCACATCTTTTTCGACCCCGCCCGCTCGGATGTGACCTTCGCGCCGCGACTGAGTGCCACGAAACCAGGGACCGGTGCGTCCCTTGATCGACCGGACATAGAGACGGTCGCCGACGCGTACTACCCAGATCGTGACTGGCTTACGCAGCGTGCCGTCGCGTCGCATGGAGGCGATCTTCAGCTCCTCTGCGGTTCCGATCTTGGTGAGCTCATCGCTGGTCCACTCGCTCATAGGCGTACCTGCTTCATCTGCCGCATCATGTCCCGAATCTCGTTCCGGCTGTCTATAACAACGACGCTATCGGCGTCACAGCTGCGCTGGGAGGGTCTGGTAGTACCTGGATCGTCCGCACTTTCAGGGGTGACCGGGAGGCATCGATGGAGAATGTGCCCTGAGCCTGTCGAAGGGCACGCGCTCGACGAGCGCCGTCCCGAGCTCGTCGAAGGGCTCAGCGCGCAGGCATCTCAGTCGTGAATTGTGACCTCACCCGATGTGACGATCGCTGATGGACCGACACCGTCGACGGTGAGGATGGCCTTCCAGGTGCCGGACAAAGGGAAGCGGTAGTTCGCGAACCAGGCGCCGCTGCGCTTGGTCAGCGGTACCGGCATTGGAGCGATGTCGCGGCCAGGGTTGGCGACCTTTAGAGTGACTCGGCTGGCGCGCAGCGGCTGCCCATTCGTGCCGCTGAGGACGATGTGCACATGGCTGCCGGTCGTTGTGGCGGGCGAGACCGCGAGCTTTGCGCTTCCTTCCTTGCCAAGGGACAGCTTGACTGCGGTGCTGGCGGCCGGGGATGTAACCCCATGATCGACGTGCTCGGTGGGTCCGGCCGTTTGGGATGGCGGTGAGGTCATGCTGAGCAGGGCGGTGACGACGAGGATTGCTGCGGTAAGGGCAGCCTCGAGCCGGACCGACCGTAGTGGCAGTCGAGTCTGCTGCAGACGTCGTCGTGATATCGCGGCAACGCCGATGGTGCCCGCGACCAGGATGAGCTTGATCAAGAGAGTGAGCCCGTAACGGGTCTGCCAGAGCTGCTCTACCGCGTTCAGGTGCCGCAGCGAGTTCAGTGTGCCGGTGATGATCAAGGTGAGCACTGAAGCCAGAGCCAGAGTCGAGAACTGGTGTAGTGCGCGCGGTTCAACCGATCGGCCGAGTGCCGAGATGACAACCAGGCCGCCTACCCAGAGCCCGGCAGTGAGAGCGTGGAGTGCGTCGACGGCGATGTCGATCAGACCTGCTGCGGCAGCATGTCCAGCCGCCGCAATGGTGACCGCTGTGCCGACGACACCAGCCGGCACAAGCCAGCTGCCGAGCTCTGTCGACATCCGGGGCAGCCGCCAGGCGAACACCCCGAGAATGCCGAAGAGCGCGAGCCGGCACATCATTGCAGTGCCGAACGGGGTCCCCGAAGTCTCGGTTAGGAGCTGACCATCCATTAGGCGGCTCATCGGGGCTCCCGCGGTGTACGGGCCCTGAACCAACAGGGCGGCGATCGCGCCTACTGCTCCCACCACCACCCCGGTGCGGGCCAGCAGCTGCAGCCTAGGTTCTTTGCTGGCGTCCGGCGCACACAACACCACGAACCCGGCTACGCCGGCAATCAGCGCGAATGCGACGTAGCCAATGAAACGGATCGCAACCACAGGCCAAGGGGCGACCGACCCGCTAGCCATAGTGCCCTCGGTGGGTTCAGAGGGTCCGGTAGCCGAGCTCGGCGGGGCGGCCGGTGCGGTGCCGATCCCGAAGGAGGATGCACCGCTTATCGGGTGTCCGTCGGAGGATACGACCCGCCAGGTGACGACATACGGCCCTTCTGGCAGGTTGGCCGGCATCGGCCAGATAACGGTGCTGCCCTGCGCACCTGCCTCGGGCGTCGGTACGGTCGCGCCAACGGGATCGACCAGCCGGATGCCGTTGTCGACCAGCTTGACTGATTCAGTAAACGTCAACTGGATTTCGGTCGGCGGCCTGGTTAGTTGTGCACCGTTCGCCGGAGTGATGCTTACCAGTTCGGCGTGCGCCGCTGCAGGGGACGCAAACAGCAGCGCGAATAGCGCGGCAAGCGTGGCAACCAAGGCCAAACGGCGCCCGACCGTGCTCAGCGATCCCATCAGAGTGCTCCTGGCCTAGCAGGGATGCAGGGAACGACCGCGCCGTTCCCGGCACCACTTAGCGGGTCAGACCGTGACATCCTCGCGGCGCGGCTCCGACGCTGGCTCAACTGCCGGGGCGGGTTGCCGCGCCCGGCGCCACACGAGCACGGCGGTAGCCAGCGAAAGCACGAATGCAGCGGCCGAGAGCACAATTGGCAAGGTCCAAGCAGCCCCGCTGTCACGCTGCTCGGTGGACCTGACTTGCTCGTTCTGACCTGCCTGGTCACCATTGTTGGTCACTGTCGAGCCTTGCTCCGCAGCCGGAGTAATGGTCAGTACTGGGGCCGGATGCTCAGGCTCCACAGAGGGGTCGGCCGAGACCTCGTTCCAATTGACCTTCTCGCCGCTCGAATAGGTCTGGAGCGCGTTGAACACCAGCTGCCCGGACTCTGGCAGCTGGCCCACGCTGAGTTCGAAGTCCTGGAACTGGCCAGGACGGATGCCGCCAGCAGTGGCGGTCCAAGTTACCTCGGAGACCACGGTGTCCAGCTGTTCGCCAAACATCTCGATTGGCTTGTCGAGCTGACGAGTAGCAGTCGTGATCTTCCAGCCAGGAACTGGTGTGGTCTGGACAGATCCGATCGGCTGGTCCTCGGGCAGGGTCACCCGCAGCTGGGTGGTACTCGCGTTGTCGCGCTCGTTTGGAACCCGGAACGCGACAACCGAGAAGCCGCCGCCCTCAGCGGTTCGCGGCTGAACAGTCACGTGTGCCTGGGCGACGCCCGGCAGGGCTACTAGTGCCACAACGGTGGCGCCGATGCCCGCTCCAACACGCGCGAGGAGGCGACGCCGTAAAGACGTGTTTTTGATCATGATGAGGTCTCAATTCTTGAAGGCGGCAGCAACGACGGGCGGCGACCGTAGACGTGCTGCCCATATGTCTGGTGATGATTCGAAGACGGTCCCGCGGATGGCTTGCTCGCAGAACCAGATCTATCCGCCGTCAGACCGCTGAGCCGGCGGCGTAAGCGTCTGGTTTACACGAGGCCGCAATGGGTGGACCGCGGCGGGAGACGACGGTCGCCGCCCAGACGGAGCTCCGGACCGAATGTCGCGGTACCCAGCCTGGTTGAGATCGTGCGAAGCGCCCAGCGCTCGTAGCGCCGATGCCTCTGCGGGCTACGTCGGTGACGGTCCGCCATGCGTCGACGACGGGTCGGACGGTGCACGCCAGCAATGTGCACAGCGCTCGCTCCCCAACCACTAACCACATCGCGATCACAAGGCCAGCAGCGAGGTGGGCAAGCAGCATGATCACTTGCCCGCCGTCTACCAGCGATGCCGCGCAGTGCTGGGATGTGCCGACATCCACGTGCGCCATGTGGTGGGAGCTGGTGGTTGCCGACATACTCGCCACATCGGTAGTCGCGCCACACAGGTGATGCGCACGGAGGTGAGTGGAGCCGCCAAGCTGTAACGCTGCGTGTAGCAGTCCCTGTCCGCCGACCAACAACACCGCAACCCGGGCCGGACTGGTTGGAGCGCCGACGAACTGCGCTACGGCGACCACAGTGACCACGAATAACGCAACGAGCACCCGCGCGGTCGGCGTAAGACCACCAGCGGCGATATGGCCAGCCAGACCGCAGCTGAAGAGCAGCGATGCGAGCGCCAGTACGCGGACCCACCGCATCGCGTCACCCGTCATGGCCAGCACACCCCCGAACGTCAGCCAACTTAGCGACCGTCAAGAGCACGAAGGCTCGTTTCACAAAAGGTGAGATCACGTTCTGGTCTAGCTGGTGCCGTTCACATTCACTCGATCGTCACAACAGCGGCGGGCTTGGAGCGACATTAAATCGACCGGATCGCCCACAAAGACCTGACGTAGCTGGAAGAGTTGCTGCCCGTGACGCACGTCCTTGGGCCTGCGCCCTCGCCGGCCAACGCTGGGACTAAGGATGCTATTGATGCAGTAATCGCCTGGGTCGATGGGGGCGATCCAAAGCACCGCGCCAAGCGCAAGCGGTATCTCGCGGAGTCAGGCGGGGATGGCAAGCCGGAGCGGTCCGCCGCCCAAGAGCGGCGCTTCTCGGACAATGACGAGATTCGCTTCTGCCTGCGCTCGATTCGCAATCATGCGCCGTGGGTGCGCACGATCTGGCTGGTAACCGATGATCAAGTTCCGGCCGCGATCGATCGCCAGGGAGCCGAGCAGGAGAACATCCGCATTGTTGATCACCGCGAGATCTTTCGCGGTTATGAGCAGTTGCTGCCCACCTTCAATTCACTGGCCATCGAAACCATGCTGTGGCGCATTGAGGGTTTGGCCGATCGCTTCATGTACTTCAACGACGACGTGATGCTCGTCGGGCCGGTTGAGCCCACGGACTTCTTTTCAGAGAATGACAAGGTCAAGCTACGCGGCCGCTGGAGCAACTGGAATCAGCTGCTCGACAGAGGCAACAACTTCAACGGCAGCAACAAGCTGTTAGGCGCCGAAATGTTGGGCTTTACCTCGGAGCTTTTCTTTTCATCAGCCCACGTGATCGCTCCGCTGCTCCGACCGGCGATGGAGGAGCTGTTCGAAAAGTTCAAACCTGCCTTTGTCGCCAATGCCGCGCATCGGTTCCGAAATCGCGAGCAGTTCTGGCCGATCTCGGCCCATGACCACCTGCTCCTCAAGTCCGATCGGGCTCGGGTCGTCAAGCCCCGTGATGCGTTGCATTTCTCGGTGCACTACTGCCAGACGGCAAGCCCAGACGCCCTTGAAACCAAGCTCAAGCAGCTTGCGGAACCGACGAAGCGTATCGCCTGCATCAATTACCTCGAGGCGGTCGTTGACAAGGTGCCCGATGCGATGAGCTATTTGTCGGAGGCAACGGGGCCGCCCGCGCCTTTCGAAAAGCCGTACCAACCGCGTCGTCGGAGGTATGCATCACGTTTGCGATCAGCCGTACGGACTCTTCCAATGATCAAGAGAGCGGCAGTCAGGTGAACCGGCTTCTGAGCTGATACCGACACCGCTGTCTTTCCGCGAGGAGGAGATATGGAGATCGATCTGTTCGCCGGTGTCGCGGTCAGCGACCTCCAGCGCGCTGTCAGCTGGTTCGACCGTTTCTTCGGCGAGGCCGAGTCCTTCGAGCCCAACGAGACCGAGCGCGTCTGGACGGTGTCGGTCCATCGATATCTCTACGTCGAGCTCAAACCCGAACACGCCGGCCACGCCATGGTCACCCTGTTCGTGGATGACTTCGATGGATTCGTCAACGCCGTCGCGCAGCGCGGCATCAAACCTCAGACGATGGAGACGTACGGAAACGGCGTCCGCAAGGCCATTTATCGCGACCCAGACGGCAACGAGGTAGGTGTCGGCGGCGCTCCTCAAGGAAGTTGATCAGGGGCCGGCACCTGCTACCTGCTCCGCCGGATGATCTTTCTCACGACTAGCGCAATCCCACCGATCACGAGCAGAAGGCCCAAGAGCTGACCACCTGGCGAGTCATCCATCCCGCCTGCGACAATCCCGGCGATGCCGATCACAATGGCAACGACTGCGAGAGGGTACTGCATGAGATCTCCTATCGAAGGCGGAATCGGCCGCCCACGTCATTCCTCGATCCACTCCAGGAGGTCACCGGGCTGACAGTTGAGCACCCGGCACATGGCCTCCAGAGTGCTAAAACGAACAGCTTTGGCGCGGCCGTTCTTCAGCACCGCCACGTTCGCCGGCGTCAGCCCGACACGCTCGGCGAATTCACCGACGCTCATCTTGCGTTTGGCCAGCTCGACATCGATGCGAACCACAATCGGCATCAGATAACCGCTTCCATGTCGGTCCGCAGTGTGGTGGCCTTCCGCAGCAGTGCCCGCATGACGACCATCAAGAGGCCTAGCACGGTGACGCCTGTCAACATCAAGAACAGCAGAAGCGGTAGGCCGGGGTCATCTGCATTGAAACCGACATAGAGAAATACGCCCACTAGCACTATCCACGCGGCAACGACGGCCCAGATGATCACGTTCACCCACACCATGGACGCTTCACTGAAGATTCGGTCGTTCTTGACCAAGGTGAGCAGCTGCCAGGTGCACACGATCACCACCTGAATGCAGAGCACCCAGAACACTGTGATGGCAGTCAGTGGCCACCTCAGGTAGGCAAGATCTGGAGACTCTCGGGCCATGTGCGCAAACTGTCCGGGCAGCGACATGACCTGGAACAGGAGCAAGATCCCGAACAGCAACACGAGGCCGACTCTAAGTACTGCCACCGCTCGATGCTCGTTAAGCATGCGTCGATGGTCAGTCATTATCTATCGAATGTCAATAGATCACGGTTCCTCGGCGTGGCGCGTTGAGTAAGACGCAGTTGTGGGGTGCTGACAGTACGGTCGAGGATGATCACTTCCACAAGGAAAGCGCTGCGGGGCGGGGCCGATAAGGGCCTTCGAGGGCGGCGATTTCAGTCTCACTGCTGCAGGCCGACAGCTGCAATGGCGTCGTCGAGGTGCTGCGGCTTGCCGGCTCCGACGATGGGAGCCGTGACCACCGGTTTGCTCAGCATCCAGGCCAGTGCGACTTGGGCGCGTGGGATACCGCGGGCGGCGTGGGATACCGCGGGCGGCGGCGATCTCGGCAACCTTCGCGACGATCGCCTGGTCGGCGTCACCCTCGTACAAGAAGCCCTGGGTGGGATCTGTCTGTGATCGCTTGGTCTCAGCGTCCCAGTCGCGGGTGAGCTTGCCGCGGGCCAGCGGGCTCCACGGCATCACGGCGATGTGCTGGTCGCTGCATAGCGGGTGGACCTCGCGCTCCTCCTCCCGGTCGAGCAGGTTGTAATGATCTTGGATTGACACGAACCTGGTCCAGCCGTTGATCGTCTGTAGGCAGAGGGTCTTCGTAAACTCCCACGCCCACAGCGAGGAGACGCCGATGTAGCGGACTTTGCCCGGCTTTACGGCGTCGTGCAGCGCCTCTAAGGTCTCCTCCCAGGAAGTGGTGGGGTCAGCGCGGTGAATCTGGTAAAGGTCGATGTAGTCCGTACCGAGGCGGCGCAGACTGGCGTCGAGCTCGGTGAAGATCGCCTTGCGGGACAGGCCGCCGCGGTTTGGGCCGGATGCCATCGGCTCACACACCTTCGTGGCGATCACGACCTCGTCCCGGCGGGTGTACTCGGTGAGGGCACAGCCCCAAGATCTCCTCGCTAGTGCCGTCGGAGTAGACATTTGCGGTATCAAAGAAGCCGATCCGGTACATCCGCGAGTGAGACGTTCCCGCGGGAACGCCCAAACTCGAGGACTGACCAGAACCACAGGAACTATTTATGGAGAAAGACGCCCGACGGTTGGGTCACGCGTGAGGTCGTTCGTCAGTCGCCATCCGGTGATGTCTTATTTGCTGCTGGCGTTCGCGATCTTTTGGGCCAGCTGGATGCCGGTGTTGCTCGTCGGCGCGCCGCCGCGTCCGTTCAGCGCCCTGGGGGCGATCCTGGGTTTGGCACTACCGGCGTTCCTCGTGACTGCCGCCACAGACGGCCGAACGGGTGTCCGCGATGTGCTGCGTCGTACGTTGCGGTGGCGACTTGGCATCGGCTGGTACTTGCTCGCTCTGCTTGCGATCCCGATCGTGGCGCTGCTCCTCGCCCCCTTGTTTGTCAGCCCCGCGCTACCCCAAGGGTTCCCGCAGACCTGGGCTCTGCTGTTCACCAAGTTCGCCCCTCAGCTGCTATTAGCACTAGTGACTGTGCAGCTCTTCGAAGAACTCGGTTGGACCGGGTTTGTGCAGCATCGACTGCAAGCTCGCCACGGGGCGCTGAAGGCGTCGCTCTTAGTTGCGCTGGCGTTTGCGTTCCTTCACCTGCCCACCTACCTAAGTGCTCCAATCTCCGGCCAGAGCGCCCTGCGGGACCTGTCAGTGATGCTGATCGTGATTCCGTTCGCAGTCTGTTTCCGGATCCTGATCACATTCAGCTACAACCGCACTCGCTTCAGCGTCCTCATTGCCGCCATCACCCACGCCTCCTTCAACGAGGCATCCGAAATCATCTCACCAAACGTGCCGGGTCCCCTGGGCCAAGTTCTCACATTCGCCTCAGTCGGACTGTTGGCACTTCTCGCCGTGGTGATCAGTAAAGGCAGGCTGGCTTACAACCGCGAGCAGAGTGCGGTTGCGAACCAGGCCAGTGCCTAGGCCACAGATCCGCGGCTTTTGCATATCGCGCACCGCCACTGCGACATCCGACACCGGCAGGCGGTTCAGGAGTTGATCAATGACGAGATGACAGAACTCTCCCAGTCGCGGCAGATACCATGATCATGAGCATGATCTTCTCCTTAGTTGCCAGCCATCTTGGGACATTCCGTGCAAAAGGATCAGCCGCAAGTGAATGCCTTCACCACCAGCGACGGCCTCCGCATCGCCTATCGCCGCAGCGGGACCGGGCCGGCACTCGTCCTCCTGCACGGATTCATTGCTGATAGTCGCGTCTGGCGGGCACAGATCGACGATTTCAGCCGTGACTTCGACGTCATAGCGTGGGACGCTCCGGGATGCGGACAGTCCTCTGACACGCCCGAAGACTTCTCGATGGAGGACTACGCCCGCTGCCTCCTCGCCCTGCTCGATGACGCCGGCATTGAGGCTGCTCACCTCCTCGGTCTGTCCTGGGGCGGCACGCTCGCGCTGGAGTTTCATCGCCTATTCCCCCAGCGCGCGCGTTCGATGATCATCGCCGACTCCTACGCGGGTTGGACGGGTTCGCTTGGCGCGGAGGCGGCGCAGGCACGGCTCGATAGGTGCCTGCAAGAGTCACAACTGCCCGCCGCCGACTGGGTTCCACAGTGGGTGCCGGGCGCGTTCTCTGCCGGAGCACCGCTAGAAGTCTTGGACGAACAGGCGTCAATCATGGGGGACTTCCATCCGGCGGGCTACCGCGCGATGTCTCGCGCCGTGCATCCCGACTTCTCCGAAGCACTCAGCGGCATATCGGTTCCGACGCTCCTGATTTGGGGCGCCGATGATGCCCGCTCCCCCGTCATCTGCGGTGAAAAGATGCGCGATCGCATCAACGGATCCCGCCTCGTCATCATCGCCAACGCCGGTCATGTCTCGAACATGGAACAACCCGCCCGCTTCAACGCCGAAGTCCGCACGTTCTTGCTCGAGCAATAGCTCATCCGACATCGAACATCCACCATCGCGCACTTAGCGACCCCTGCCTTGCCAATCGGGGTCGGCCACGGCGCGGCCGCGACGCCGTTGCGGCCGATGCCGTCTGGGTGGCGGGCCGCGGCCCAGCGCCCCCTACGCTGTTCGGGTGACCCAGCCGACGCCGGAACCGCGGATACGCATCCGCTGGGGCTGGATTATCGGATGCATCGCGCTCGGGCTCGCCGGGATCGCGGCGGGGTTCCTGCTGGTTGCCTCGGCAGATCGCACTGCGTACGTCGCGAGCGTGCTTGCGGGGGTCGGCACGACGTTGCTACTTGTCGGGATCGTTGTGCTGCTGGAGCGGCGGATCGTCAATACGGCGGCGAAGGCGGTGCGGCGGGCGGTGAATGCAGACCGGGAGGCGAGCGATGCGCGGATCGAACGGTTGGTCGGTGATCTTGAGGATCGCCTGTCCGGGGAATGGGCTCGGACCGATGCGGCGGATGCAGATGCCATGAAGCGGCGGACGGCGGAGCTCACAGACGAGACTGTCGAGCGGATAGTGGACGAAGCGAAGGGGTTGGCGGAGGAGAGTAAGCGCGACGCTGAGTAACGCGGGAGTGTCGGAGGCGACGAAGGGCCAATGTCAGTCGTCGAATACGTTCCAGCAGATCGGGCTTCGACTTCGCTGGTCCTCAAGGACCAGTTCTCGAACCTCAGCGGGAAGTCTTTCTCGCTGCCACTCTCGTTCCTGGATGCGTGCCGCCTCAGTCTCACCGACGGACGCAGAGGCGCCGACGGCCCTAATCGCGTACGCCGCAGCACCCAGATCGTGGGCTGCCACGTGTGGCACCGCCGCTGCTTGCCCAGCCGCGAGAGCGGCGAACTTCGCCGGATCGGGTAATCCGCGTGCGGCGGCATTCGCCGCGAAAGCAGCTCGTCGTGCGTCACCCATGCGCACCTCGCTGCGGACCCACGCGCGACCGGCATCGATGGCGTCGCGCGGTCGGGTGTCGTGCGGCTGCTCCTCCTCGAAAAGGTGCAGGACGTGTTCGGCGCATAGAGCGGCCCATTCGGCCAGCAGCCAGTGATGCTCGTCGGTCAGCGTCCCGCCGCGGCGCACGGTGATCAACCGGGGGTCACGCTCGGCTGGCAGGATCGGCATCGGTCTCATCCTCTTCACACGCGGCGATCATCACGTCAAGTCCTGGCACAGTACGCCACCCGATAGACGATTCTCCGCGCGCGACGGTGAATGCGATGCAGCTTCATCGGGCTGGAACGATGAGTCGATGCGCATCGTGGTCCTCTCCGACACACACGCCCCGCGATTCTGGAAGCGCTGCCCACCGGGGGTGGCCGAACACCTCCTTGCGGCTGAGGTGATCCTGCACGCCGGCGACGTCTGCGTGGCGAGCGTACTCGAGGAGCTGTCGACCTACGCGCCGGTGCATGCCGTCCTCGGTAACAACGACGGTCCCGATGTCAGTGCGTGGGGAGCCAGCGAAACCGCCGAACTCGACCTGGCCGG
>DATFBI010000031.1:0-3908 GCA_035253925.1 Propionibacteriaceae bacterium | reverse complement strand
CGACCCGAGCCAGATCGTCGTTGTCAATGTCCCAGGTCTCGGCAATCTAGAGGGAGTGGCGGGCACTTTACGTATCTCTGGGATTGTGTGTCTGGTTGCCGGCGGAGTATTGCTGGTTGGCGGCATTCTCACGTTAGCGCTAGGTAGAAAGCGCCCCGCAGCCGTTACGGCAGGATCCACCTACCCGCCCGGCCCTCCGGGGCCGCCGCCACGTGGCTATTCGATGCAGCAGCAATACCCGCCACAGCAGCCGCCGATGCAGCAGTATCCGCCCCAGCAATATCCACCTCAGCAATATCCGCCCCAACCGCCGCCTCAGGGCTAGCCGGCCCAGCCGAATTTGATCTGACCGAAGGACTCTGACAGAATCGTCAGGTTGCTCCGACGGGGTCGCCGGGGTGAGCCATGCCTGTCGGGCCTGATCGTTCGAGCCTGGTAGCGAGCTCGCCGAACCGCGAGATCCTTGATTGCTCGGTTGCCTGGACGCCCGGTCCAGGGCCGGGCCACCTCCTCAGCACGCAAGTGAATTGGGTGTGGTACGCCAAACGCTGGCCGACACACCCGACCACGGGGGTCGGAGCTGCGAGTACAAAACAGCAGGACACCATGCCGGAAGCCAGCGGGAGGCTACACCCGCGACAAAGGGACGAGAAGAAGGACGAACGGTGGCGGGACAAAAGATCCGCATCAGGCTCAAGGCCTACGACCATGAGGTCATCGACTCGTCGGCGCGCAAGATCGTCGACACGGTGACGCGTACGGGTGCCAAGGTTGCCGGCCCGGTGCCACTGCCCACGGAGAAGAACGTCTTCTGTGTCATCCGCTCCCCGCACAAGTACAAGGACAGCCGGGAGCACTTTGAGATGCGAACGCACAAACGTCTCATCGACATCATCGACCCGACTCCCAAGACCGTCGACTCTTTGATGCGGCTCGACCTGCCGGCCGGTGTCGACATCGAGATCAAGCTCTGAGGATGATCAGCGATGACCGCCACTAAGACAGAACGAGCAGTCAAGGGCTTGCTGGGCACCAAACTCGGCATGACCCAGCTCTGGGACGAGAACAACCGCATTGTGCCGGTGACCGTTGTGCAGGCTGGGCCTTGCGTAGTGACCCAGCTTCGGACACCCGATAGCGACGGATATTCAGCAGTCCAACTCGGCTTCGGCGCCGTCAAGGCGAAGCAACTGACCAAGCCCAGTGCCGGACACTTCGAGAAAGCGGGGGTAACACCCCGAAAGCATCTGGTCGAAATTCGGACCAGCGACGCCAGCGAATACACCCTCGGCCAGGAGTTGAACGCTGATGTCTTTGCTGCCGGAGACGTTATTGATGTAACGGGCGTTAGTAAGGGCAAGGGCACCGCCGGCGTAATGAAGCGGCATGGTTTTGCTGGGCTGCGGGCTTCCCACGGCGTGCATCGCAAACACCGGGCGCCGGGCTCCATCGGGGGCTGCGCCACGCCGGGCCGGGTCTTCAAGGGCCTCCGGATGGCCGGGCGGATGGGTGCTGAGCGCGTCACCGTACAAAACCTGGTCGTCCACGCCGTTGACTCCGAGCGCGGACTCATCTTGATCAAGGGCGCCATCCCCGGCAACAAGGGCGGCCTGGTGGTGTTGCGAACCGCGGCCAAGAAGGGGGATGCGGCATGAGCGAGACCCGTACCGTCGATGTGCTGGATATGCAGGGCGCCAAGTCCGGAACCGCCGAGCTGCCTGCCGAGCTCTTTGATGTACCGGCGAATATCCCGCTGATCCATCAGGTGGTGACGGCTCAGCTTGCCGCAGCCCGGCAGGGCACCCACGCCACCAAGGGTCGCGGCGAGGTACGCGGTGGCGGCGCCAAGCCATGGCGTCAGAAAGGCACCGGCCGCGCGCGTCAGGGCTCCAGACGGGCTCCCCAGTTCATCGGGGGTGGCACAGTCCATGGACCACAGCCGCGCAACTACGCGCAACGCACCCCGAAGAAGATGATCACAGCAGCGCTCCGGGGCGCGCTTTCTGATCGGGCTCGGGAGGGCCGGGTTCACGTAATTGCGGAACTAGCGTCAGGCGATACGCCGTCAACCAAGGCCGCGCTCAGCGCCTTGGGCGCAGCAACCGCCTCGGACAAGGTGCTCGTGGTGATCCATCGTGATGAGGATCTGGCCTGGCTCAGCTTGCGCAATGCAGCAACGGTGCACGCGATCGCCGTCGATCAATTGAACGCCTACGACGTGCTCGTTAACGATGAGGTGATCTTTACCTCAGCTGCGCTACAGGCGTACGTCGGTGGTGGCTCTGCGGCATCGGAGCCGCCAGCTCAGGGTGCACCGGAGGCGCAAGCTCAGGGCACACCGGAGGTGCCCAAGGAGGATGAGAAATGAGCAGCAGCGTCAAGATTCGCGATCATCGCGACATTCTGATCGCGCCTGTCGTGAGCGAGAAGAGCTACGGTCTGCTGGACGAGAACAAGTACACGTTCCTGGTTGCCCCGGATGCGAACAAGACCGAGATCAAGATCGCAGTGGAAACGGTCTTCAAAGTCCGGGTGACAGAGGTGAACACGCTGAACCGGCCGGGCAAGAAGCGGCGCACCAGGTACGGCTATGGCAAGCGTCCCGATACCAAGCGGGCCATCGTCACCGTCGCGCCCGGCGAGCGCATTGACATCTTCTCCTCGCCAGGCAGCTGATCAGGGAAGACAAGGAAGATCACATGGCTATCCGCAAGTACAAGCCCACGACGCCTGGCCGGCGAGGCAGCAGCGTCGCGGACTTCGTCGAGCTGACCAGATCTACACCGGAGAAGTCGCTGGTCGTACCGAGTCCCAGGACAGGTGGCCGAAACAACTCCGGCAAGATCACCACCCGGCACGTCGGCGGCGGGCACAAGCAGGCGTACCGGTTAATCGACTTCAAGCGATACGACAAGGACGGCGTGCCCGCAAAAGTCGCCCACATCGAGTACGACCCGAACCGCACCGCTCGGATCGCGCTGCTGCACTTCGCCGACGGCGAGAAGCGATACATCATCGCGCCCGACGGCCTTCATCAGGGCAGTCAGGTCGAGGCCGGTGAACGCGCCGACATCAAGCCAGGCAACAACCTGCCGCTGCGCAACATCCCGGTCGGTACCACGATCCACGCAGTCGAACTCCGGCCGGGCGGCGGAGCGAAGCTGGCACGCTCGGCCGGCGCCAGCATCCAGCTGGTGGCCCGAGAGGGCAAGAACGCCACGCTTCGTATGCCATCCGGTGAGATGCGCATGGTCGACGTACGCTGCCGGGCGACCGTTGGTGAGGTAGGGAACGCCGAACAGTCCAACATCAGCTGGGGGAAGGCCGGTCGTAACCGCTGGAAGGGCAAGCGTCCCAGCGTCCGCGGCGTGGCCATGAACCCCATCGATCACCCACATGGCGGCGGTGAGGGCAAGACCTCCGGCGGCCGTCACCCGGTCTCGCCATGGGGTCAGCCGGAGGGCCGTACTCGCGACAAGAACAAGCCAAGTTCCCGCATGATCATCCGTCGCCGCAAGACCGGCAAGAAGCGCTGAGCAGGAGCAACGACAACAAGATGCCACGCAGTCTGAAGAAGGGCCCCTTCGTCGATGATCACCTCGTCAAGAAGGTCGAGGTGCAGAACAACCGCGGGACCAAGAACGTGATCAAGACCTGGTCGCGCCGCTCCATGATCGTGCCCGACATGATCGGCCACACCATAGCCGTACACGACGGTCGCAAGCATGTGCCGGTGTTCATCACCGAGATGATGGTCGGCCACAAGCTGGGCGAGTTCGCGCCTACGCGGACCTTCCGCGGCCATGTCAAGGATGACCGGAAGTCCCGGCGCCGCTAGAGCTGACAGAGAAGGAATCTGATACAGATGAGCAAGGACGCACGTCCCACCCGCCGTCAGGCGTTGCTCG
>DATFBI010000030.1:0-3640 GCA_035253925.1 Propionibacteriaceae bacterium | reverse complement strand
TGATCCAGCTGCATAAGGCCGTGCACAGCGGCATAAGCCTCCTGCTCGGAGCGCACGGCGTCTACCTCGCGGGAGGTATCGGCTAGCCCAGCGGCAACCATTGCATCACTGAATCCCAACCGCCGGCCTCGGGCAGTTGAGGTCGCCGGCTCGTCCGCGAGGTGGGCAATGTGGCGATGACCATGACTAATCAGATGGCGAGTTGCTTCCACGGCTGCTTCGTAGTTATTGGTAACCACAGCATCGGCGAGTAGGCCATTCGGTGCCCGATCCACAAAGACCAGCGGTGTACCTTGTTCGCGCTCGGCTTGTAGGTAGCCCTGATCCTCGGTGACGGTGTTCAAGATCAATCCATCGACCCGCCGCCGGGTGAAGGCATCGACCATGATGCGCTCACGGCCGGGATCATTGTCGGAGCTGGCGGCAAGGACCGCGGTGTCACGGCTATAGGCCACGGTCTCGACAGCACGGTAAATAAAGGCTGAGAATGGGTTGTCAACGGCGTCAATGAGGAGGCCTAGCGTGAGGGTCTTGCGATCGCCGCGGCGCAGCGCGCCAGCGCCTTGGTTCGGCTTGAAATTCAAGGCCAGTACGGCGCGTTGTACCCGCGCTCGGGTTTGGGGCGATACGTTGGCTTCGTCGTTTATGACCCGCGACACAGTCTTGGTTCCGACACCTGCCAACGCCGCAACGTCACGGATGGTCGCTCGAACTTTAGCGGTCGATCCGGGCGGCGGTGTTGACATCGATGTCTCCTCTCTGGAGCAGACGCAGCTTACCCGTATATGAATTTGTTAGTCGACAAGCCTTGACACTGAACCTGAGAATGACTTAAGAAGAGTTGACACCGTTGTCATACCGCACGGTGCGTTCAAGCGAGAGGAACATCTTATGAAGTACCTACCGCCTAGCCGTAGGGGCGCACGCCTCGCTGCGGTCGTGGCAATGACAGCGGCTGCGTCGTTGACGTTTGCCGCTTGTGGTGGTGGCGGCGGAGATACCGGCGCACCCGAAGCTGAAGGTACTGCCGGCGGCGGGGGAGAGCCGGTTGCCGTCACCTTGATCACTAAGGACAACAACAATCCGTTCTGGATCTCCATGCAGCAGGGTGCAGAGAAAGCTGCGGCGCAGCATGGGGTGACCCTCACCAAAGCCGCTGGTGCCAAGGACGGCGACGAAGACGGTCAGGTGAAGGCGATCGAGGCCGCCGTCGCCCGGGGCGACAAAGGCATCTTGATCACGCCCAATGGGCCGGGTGTCAACAGTGCCATTGAAAATGCCAGGAACGCGGGCATTTATGTCATCGCTCTGGACACGCCGCCGGATCCCGCCGACACCGTTGACCTCACCATCGCCACCGATAATTTCAAGGCTGGTGAACTTATTGGCCAATGGACGGCAGGCACGCTGAACGGTCAGAAGGCGACCATCGCCATGCTCGATGCGTTCAACGACAAGGTCGTCACCGTTGACGTCAACCGCGACCAGGGATTCCTCACTGGGATGGGCATCGACACAGCAGACAAGGCCAAGAACGCCGACGAGGCTCCAACCGGTCAGTACACCGGCGGCAAGGGCGGCGAGTATCAGATCGTCTGCCACGAACCGAGCCAAGGAGCTCAGGATGAGGGCAAGACAGGGATGGAGAGCTGTCTATCTAAGAGCAAGGACATCAACGTTGTCTACACCATCAACGAACCCACTGCAGCGGGTGCGGTTGAGGCGCTGCAGGCAGGAGGCGTCAAGGATGCATTGGTCGTTTCCGTGGACGGCGGCTGCAGCCCTGGCATAGCAATGGTCAAGGAAGGCACGATCGGAGCCACCTCCCAGCAGTACCCCATCAAGATGGCGGAGATGGGCGTAGAGACGATCAAGAAGATGGTCGACAGCAATGGCGCTGACAAGCCGTCAAACTCCCCTGGACTGGACTTCGTCGACGCTGGCGTTGCGCTGGTCACCGACAAGCCTGTTGAAGGTGTCGAGAGCATTACGTCCGCCGAGGCCGAGAAGCTCTGCTGGGGCGGCCAGTAACTCATGATCAACTAACCGGCTGGCTCTGCCACTTCGTGGTGGAGCCAGCCCACCACGAGAGACGAGAATCGCCTCGTCGCGAAACCGGAGTATCTCCTAGGGCAAGGAAGTCCACGTGGCAACTACAGTCGAGCCGCAGGCACCACATTCCGCTGCTGAGCAATTTGCTATGCGGCAACAGTCGCCGCTGCAGCGCATTCAGCACACTCTCCACAGCCATCCATCGATCAGCCCATTACTGGTGTTGATCATTTCCATCATCGCCTTCACGATCATCAACCCGCGGTTCATCCAGCCCGCGACCATGGGCATCATCTTGCAGCAGGTGTCTGTGATCGCGGCTCTGGCGATTGGGCAGACGCTGATCATCTTGACGGCGGGTATTGACCTGTCGGTCGGGGCAATCGCAATTCTGTCTTCGCTACTTATGGCGAATCTTGCCGCGAAGAACGGCGTGCCGGGGATTTTGGCGATTCTGATCGGCATTGCGGCGGGAGTACTTGCCGGGGCCATCAACGGCACACTGGTCACCCGACTCAGGCTGCCACCGTTCATTGTGACGCTGGGTACGCTCGGCATCTTCACCGCGATCGCGCTGCTCTACTCTGGTGGCCAGCAGGTAGGGCGGCGAGAGATGCCGTCGGTCCTGCTTTGGGCGGGAACTCCAATCGTGATCGGACCTCTCCGAATCACCATGGGCGTGATCATCGTCCTGATCATGGCGGTGATCATGGCCTTCATTCTGAGCCAGACGTCCTGGGGTCGCCACGTTTATGCCGTGGGCGACGACGCCGAAGCGTCTCGCCTGGTGGGTATCCGAGTCGATCGGGTTCTGCTCAGTGTCTACACCGTGGCTGGCCTGATCTACGGCATCACTGGATGGGTGCAGATCGGTAGGTCAGGTACCGCTAGCCCCAATGCGATCGTGGACGCCAATCTTGAGAGCATCACCGCTGTGGTGATTGGTGGCACCAGCCTGTTCGGCGGGCGTGGTGCCATCATCGGCACCATCTTGGGCGCATTGATCGTCGGAGTGTTCCGGATTGGTCTGAGCTTGGCAGGAGTCGACGATCAGTGGCGCCTGTTCGCCACCGGCATGCTTGTCATCGTCGCTGTCTCGATCGATCAGTGGATTAGGAAGGTAAAGGCATGACCAGCATTCCCAAGAGCAGTGAACTGACCGAGGAAGAAAAAGGCACGGTCGGCTTGGGCAATCCTCCGGTACTTGCCGACCCCAAAGACACCGTGCTGTCGGGCCGTGCCTTGATCAAAACCTTTGGTCGGGTAGTCGGTCTCGATGGTGTTGACGTCGACCTATTCCCCGGCGAGGTCCTATCCGTGATCGGGGACAATGGCGCCGGCAAGTCGACGCTGATCAAGGCGCTGACGGGGGCGTTGATTCCCGACTCGGGCCAGGTCTATCTCGATGGCCAGGAGGTGCACTTCAAATCACCGCAGGATGCCCGGAGTGCCGGCATCGAAACCGTTTACCAGACCCTGGCCGTCGCCCCTGCATTGGACATTGCCTCGAACATGTTCCTTGGTCGGGAACGACGCCGTCCTGGTCCGCTCGGCTCAATCCTGCGCGTGCTTGACAAGAAGGGCATGA
>DATFBI010000029.1:0-9812 GCA_035253925.1 Propionibacteriaceae bacterium | reverse complement strand
GCTGGCACCCGATGGTGTCGCGCGTCTGGTGGTCGGCAAGAACCTCGGCTCAGATACGCTGCAGCGCTGGCTGATCGAGCAGGATTACGCCTGCGAGAGGATCGCGTCAGCCAAGGGATTCCGTGTGCTCCTGGTACGTCCATAGGACGGCACGGCCACTTGTCCTTGTGGTTCCAGGCCGCGAGCTAGTAGTCGCCATCTCCAATGGCTCCTTTCCGCCGGCGCCTTCGCCGGAGGGACAGCTGTTGATGGTCGAAACCGACATCCTGCCGCGACTGCCTTAGCTCGGCGTCGATGAGGAAGTTGAGCGTCAGGCGGCCTTCTCAGAGGCCGCGCGCCTGGCCTCCGGCCAGCGCCAAGGATGCGGCGCATTGTGTTATCCCGATGCGTCGGTCAGGAGGGAAGCTGCTGGGCAAACGCCGTCATGATCCCGAGGTGGCGGAGCAGGAAGGCACGCTCGTCGAGCCGCCTTCGTCGCAGCCAGACGGTGACTTCGTCACTGCACTTGCTGGTGTTGCAGGAGCGGCACGCCGGCACGACATTGTCAATCGTGTAGCGGCCACCAGCGATAGGGCCAGCACACAGTCCCGCTGCAGTGGCAGATCTGTCGCGCCGCAATACGCGCAAGCTCCTCAAGCCTGCTTGAGCCCGATCCACCCGAGGGGGGCGGTGCCTCAGCTCGACGATGCCTGGTCGTAGCATGAGCGGGAGTTTTGACTTCCTGATCCGCACCACAAAAAGAGAGGACTGGAATGGCTGCCTACGAACTACCCGATCTTCCCTACGACTACGGCGCACTGGAACCACACATCTCCGGCGAGATCATGGAACTGCACCACTCCAAGCACCATGCGACGTATGTGAAGGGTGTCAACACCGCACTGGAGCAGCTAGCTGAGGCGCGGGACGGGGATTCGTTCGGCAACATCAACAGGCTTGAGAAGGATCTGGCCTTCCACCTCGGCGGCCATATCAACCACTCGGTTTTTTGGCCCAATATGTCTCCTGAAGGCGGCGATCGGCCGGACGGCACCCTGGGTGCAGCAATTGATGAGTACTTCGGCAGCTTCGATAAGTTCCGTGCGCAGTTCTCCGCGAACGCCAATGCCATTCAGGGTTCTGGATGGTCGATGTTGGTGTACGACGCGCTCGGTGCTCGGCTCAACATCGTGCAGCTGTTTGATCAACAGGGCAACCTGCCGCTGGCTCAGATCCCGATCTTGCTGCTTGACATGTGGGAGCACGCGTTCTACCTGCAATACCGCAACGTCAAGGCGGACTATGTGACGGCCTGGTGGAACGTTGTGAATTGGGCCGACGCCGAGGCGCGTTATGCCGCAGCAACCGCACAAACCGCCGGCCTGGTCGCTCCGCAGTGATCAACTTTTAGGGTGCCAGACGGCTGCGAGTCCACCCCAGTCCAGAACGGCGGTAGAGCAGCCGGTCATGCATCCGGCTCGGTTGGCCCTGCCAGAACTCGACCATGCTCGGGATGACCCGGTAGCCACCCCAATCCTCCGGACATGGCACCGGAACACCTTGGAACCGACGTTCAGCAGCGGCGTACGCGCGGGTCAGCTCCTCCAGGGAGCTGACGGTAGCCGATTGCTCAGAGGCCCAAGCTGCTAGTTGTGAGTCTCGGGGTCGGGTCGCGAAGTAGGCCTCAGATTCAGCCCGCGGCACGAGTTCGGCAATCCCCTCGGCGCGGACCTGACGATGCAGCGGATACCAGCCGAAGAGCAGCGCGACCCGGCGGTTGCGGCTCAACTCGCTGCCCTTGCGAGAGTTGTAATTGGTGAAGAAAGTGAAGCCTTCGTTCGAGACGTTCTTCAGCAACACCGTCCGTGCCGATGGTTGGTCATCCACAGACGTTGCGACCACCATCGCCGTTGGCTCGGGCAGCACTCCCCTTTCCTTGGCGAGAAACGCGTCGCCCAGCCAGGCGTCGAAGAGCACGAAGGGATCGGTCGGCGCATTCGACTCCAGTAGGTGCTCACCCCGGTAGTCGGTACGCTCCCCGTACAGATCCTGCATGCACCTCAGTCTGGCGCGCTTTTCTCAGAGCTGCTCGCGCATCGCGCGCTTTCGATCCGCCGACTTCGTCGTCGCTCGCGGACGAAAAGCGTGTCCCCTCCCTCCTCCTCAGCACGGCGGGCGCGCGATTTCCGACGCTCGCAGCTTCCTGAGAGCTGCTCGCCCATCACGCGCTTTCGATCGCCGCGCGCAGCTAGGGTTTCCGGGCCAGAGCCACAACAGTCCCTGCCACAAGCGCGACGAACCCCGCAAGCCCGACGGCCATCAGAGTTCCCTTCTGATTTTGGATCGCACCCGTCCGATCGTCAGGTACATCGGTCTCGGCACCTGGATCTTCGCTCGGAGTTGGCGTCGGAGTCGCAGTGGTGGGCACCGGAATGGAGTACACCTTCGACCCCTTGCCCTCGCTGCCGACCAGAAGAGACCGCTGGTCCAAGCTCAGCGTCAGCGACTCCGCCTGCGGCTGAGGAGGAATCGGCGAGCTGATCAGCACCTGATAAGTACTCGCATCGATCACGCTGATGGTGCTGGGGGTCAGCAAGGCAATCTTGTCGCTACCGGGCAGGAAGGTTCCGTCGGTGACCCCGGACGGAGCCGAACCGACCCTTTTGAGCTCATTGACGCCCTGGCGGTCCGGTCTCCTCGGTGCGGCATAGACGGCGGCATTCTGACCCTTCGTCACAATGAAGAGCCGACCGGAGTCATTGACCAGCAGTGTCTCGGCGTTATGTGGTCCATCCGGATAGCTGAAGTCGTACGCCCGGTAGCTAACAGTCAAGCCATTGGCGCGGGGATTTTCGAAGTAGAAAACTCGAACGGAGTCCCGATCGCGGTCATTGTCCCCGATATCAGCCACATAGAGCCGATCGCCGTGCACCGCAACCGCCTCCACATCGAACGGTTGGGCGCGGTAATTGAGAGTGCCCTGAACTTCTCCGTCGAGCCCGATGCCGTAGGCCACACCACGATCGCCCGAGTCGTTAACGGTCCAATAGAGGTTCCCGGCAGGATCAACCGCCAGACCGGAGGATTCGGTGATCCGGGCGTCCTTGATGGTGAATGCGACGGTGTCCTCAGCAACGGCGGGAACCGGGATGATGGCAAGCAACAGCCCAGCGACCAGGAGCAAGCCGACGCGGCTCAGTGACATAGCGTTGGTTGCGCCAGTCCCCACGAACTGTGAGCGTACGCGCCGCCAGCGGTCACCGTAGCCAGTTCCATGCGGCAGTCACCACGACTATCAGCAGCAGGCCGCCGAGTACGCCGGAGACGATGAGCCGACGTACTCGCGGGTTCATGGGCCCAGAATAGGGCGAGCAGAATTCTGCCGGCTGCTCGCGCAATGCCGCCGTTCGCAGCCGGGAGGACAGCAAAAGCACCCCAGCCTGCTCGGCACTCGATTACGGTGTCATTTATGGGTGAACTTCGCTTGTATGCCGTCGGCATCGAGGAGGTTCGCGGCATGTTCGGAGCCTCGCCACAAGTCGCCGAACACCTACGTGCTGTCGCCCAACGGGCCTTTGCACCGCGGAGCAACGAGGCCGCCTATCCCGTTGGAAGGGGCGGTCTGCTCTCCAAGCTGGGACCAATCTTCAAACGGGTGCCCGCAACGCCACTGATCTCACCAACACAGCCCGAGCCGCACGATGTGGAGGTATTGCTAGCCGGCGCGTACGTGCCACCCAACCGGACTGGGGCGACGTGGCGCCTGCTCGAAGCCCTGGTCCAGGGCATCGCGTGGGGCTCCACCCGCATGGGCCTAACCGCGCAAGAGCTCGATGATCTCGACTTCGCCTTGGCCCGGGGTGGCGCACCGGCCTCGGTTGGGCTGCGCCATCTGCTGAACAGCACCTTGAGCCTCAGCCTCAATCCGGTAAGCGGACTGACCGTTGGTTGGCACCCACACCAGAAGGCAATAGCCATGGCAGCGGCCTATCGATCGGCAATAGCGGAAATCAAGACCGGCGAGCAACGTGAGATGATCAACTCACTGACGATCTGGCTCGATAGCTTCGCGCCCTGGGCGCAGGTTGCAGCATCACTGGGGCGCCCAGTGCCTGACCTTGTTGGTTTCTGGGCGAGCTAATTCTGCTTAAGGCGTAGCTATGGACAAAGTGAATTTCAAGAAGGAATTGTCGCAGCTATACAATCCCAAAAATACTGACTGGGAGCTGGTCGAGGTTCCCACCATGAACTTCTTGATGATCGACGGCAAAGGCGATCCAAATACCGCCAAGGATTACAGTGATGCTGTCGAAGCTCTCTACAGTGCTGCCTACGCCATCAAGATCAGGAGCCGGAGGACTCTGGGCAGAGATTACGTCGTGCCTCCGCTGGAAGGCCTGTGGTCTGCTGATGACCCGGCTGCCTTCACGAACGCTGACAAAGCCAAGTATCAGTGGACGATGATGATCATGCAGCCGGATTGGATTACCCAAACGAGGGTTTCTCGTGCTATTGATGCGATACCAGTGAGAAAGCAGCTGCCAGCTTTATCCAAAGTACGATTTGAATCGTACAATGAGGGCCTATCACTGCAACTGTTACATGTCGGCTCTTACGACGCCGAGGCGCCAAAACTCAAATATCTCCATGCCGAATACATGCCGGCGCACAATTTGACATTCAATGGTCGTCACCATGAAATTTACCTCAGCGATCCGAGAAAGACGGCGGACGCAAAGCTGAAGACGATTTTGCGGCAGCCGATTGGGCAAGACTAGAAGTCAACAGCCACCTGCGGATCGCACGCCGCCGGTCTGCCGGAGCATCTGGCGAAACCGCCGTCCGCCAGGGAGGGGCTTGGTCGACAGCTGCGGTTTCGCTAGATGCCACGAAGACGGCGGCTTCCAGCGCGATCCGCACTGCAAGCGGAGCGAGCAATTCAACACAGAACTAGGCAGCCGCAACCACCAGCACAAGGTCACCGCCCTCCACTTGCTGCACGTCAGCGAGCGCCAGCCGCCGTACTACGCCTGACACCG
Source organism: Propionibacteriaceae bacterium (assembly GCA_035253925.1). Lineage (GTDB taxonomy): Bacteria > Actinomycetota > Actinomycetes > Propionibacteriales > Propionibacteriaceae > Microlunatus. Next base: position 4,794 of record DATFBI010000029.1, on the reverse strand, counting down.
GCGTAGTAATCGCGGCTTCCATCTTCATCGCCTCGATCGTGGCAACGGTGGCACCAGCCTGAACCTGATCGCCCTCACGCACCGTAACGGTGACCACGCCGGCGAACGGCGCCGCCACATGGCCCGGATTGTTCGGATCCGCACGCTCGGCAGTCTTAACATCGACCTTGATCGACTTGTCGCGAACCCGGATGGGCCGCAGCTGTCCGTTGATCGTGCACATAACGGTACGCATGCCCCGTTCGTCAGCGTTGCCGATCGCCGAAAGCCCGAGTATCAGGCTGACACCCTTACCGATCTTGGCAAGGTGCTCCTGACCCGGCTGCAGTCCGTAGAGGAAATCCAGGGTGTTAAGGCGGCCCACATCGCCGTAAGTTTCCCGATTAGCCAGGAACTCCTTGGTCGGCCCGGGGAACAGCAAGCGGTTCAGCGTGCTCTGTCGCACCAGACCCTTGTCGTCAAGGTTGGCTGAGTCCTCGGGCGAAAGCTCGATGTCGCGTACCGGCACGGTACGCCCCTGTAACGCCTTGGTGCGGAACGGTTCCGGCCAGCCGCCGGGCGGATCGCCCAGTTCACCGTTGAGAAAACCGATCACCGAATCTGGGATGTCGTACTTGTGGGGGTTCTCGGCGAAGTCGTCCGGATCCGCCCCTACCGCAACCAGGTGTAAGGCAAGATCACCAACAACTTTCGATGACGGTGTGACCTTGGGCGGCCTACCCAAGATGCGGCTCGCGGCGGTATACATCGCCTCAATCTGCTCAAACTTCTCTCCGAGTCCCAGAGCAATTGCCTGTTGCCGGAGATTGGAGAGCTGGCCGCCGGGGATCTCGTGGTCATAGACCCGGCCCGTTGGGCTCGGCAGTCCTGACTCGAACGGCGCATACACCTTCCGCACCGCCTCCCAGTAAGGCTCCAGCTCCATTACGTCTCGCAGCTCGAGGTTGGTGGGCCGCTCAGTATTCGCGCAGGCCGCGACCAGTGCTGAAGCGGGCACCTGACTGGTGGTTCCCGCCATCGGGGCGCTGGCCACATCGACTGCATCGACTCCAACCTCGATGGCGGCGAGTAGTGTCGCCAGCTGACCACCAGCGGTGTCGTGGGTGTGCAGATGCACTGGGAGGTCGAAGTTCTGCCGTAGTGCGGTGACCAACTTCCGGGCCGCAGGCGGCCGGAGCAGCCCAGCCATGTCCTTGATCCCGATGACGTGTGCGCCAGCGTTGACCATCTTCTCGGCCAGTCGCAGATAGTAGTCGAGGGTGTACAGGTCCTCGGCCGGTGAGTTGAGGTCGCCGGTGTAGCACAGTGCTACCTCGGCGATGGTGCTGCCGGTCTCTCGTACCGCCTCGATCGCCGGCCGCATCTGCTCGACGTCGTTGAGCGCATCAAAGATGCGGAAGATATCGATACCGACTTGGGCGGCTTCGGCGACGAATGAAGTGGTGACCTTCGTCGGGTACGGCGTATAACCGACTGTGTTGCGGCCGCGCAAAAGCATTTGCAAGCACAGACCCGGCATGTTGTAGCGCAGCGCGGCAAGGCGTTCCCACGGGTCCTCCGCAATGAAGCGGAGCGCCACGTCGTAGGTTGCGCCGCCCCAGCACTCGACCGATAGCAGCTGCGGCGTCATGCGCCCCACATAAGGCGCAATGCGTATCAGATCCTTGGTACGAACCCGAGTGGCAAGCAGGGACTGGTGCGCGTCACGGAAGGTTGTGTCAGTTACCTCGATCGGCACCTGTTGCCGCAGATCCTCGGCGAAAGCCTCCGGACCAAGATCAAGAAGCCGCTGCCGTGAGCCGGCGGGGGATGGGATGGTGAGATCGACGCCGGTAGGTCGCTTCAAGCCTGGGTCGAGCTGAGTCGGCGCTGGTCCATGCGGCTGGTTGACCGTTACCTCCGCCAGCCAGCGCAGCAATTTGGTGCCCCGGTCGGCGGGCGCATGCGCGGTCAGCAGGTCGGGCCGCTCCTCGATGAAGGATGTCGAGACGTCACCCGCTCGGAACTTGGGATCTGCCAGAACCGCTTGCAGGAAAGGAATATTGGTGCTTACCCCCCGGATCCGGAACTCGGCAAGCGCCCGCCGGGCTCGGGTTACTGCCGCCTCGAAATCCCAGCCGTGGCAAACAAGCTTGACCAGCAGGGAATCGAAGTATGCGCTGATTTCAACGCCGATGTCGACCGTGCCACCGTCGATCCGCACGCCCGCACCGCCCGCAGAACGATAGGCGGTAATGGTGCCCGTATCGGGCCGGAAGTCGTTCGCAGGATCCTCGGTGGTGATTCGGCATTGCAGCGCGGCCCCGTTGATCCGAATCACTTCCTGTGACAGACCAAGATCAGTAAGGCTTTCCCCGGCGGCAATCCGCATCTGGGCCTGCACAAGATCAACATCGGTGATCTCCTCGGTAATGGTGTGCTCCACCTGGATTCGAGGATTCATCTCGATGAAGACGTGCTGACCGGCCCGCTCACCCTCGGTCTCAACCAGAAACTCCACAGTACCGGCGCAGGAGTAGTCGATCGATTCAGCGAACCGCACCGCATCACAACACAACGCCTCGCGCAACTCGGTCGAAATGTGCGGAGCCGGTGCAATCTCAATGATCTTTTGGTGCCGTCGCTGCACCGAACAGTCGCGCTCGAACAGATGGATGGTGTCGCCCTGAGTGTCAGCGAGTACCTGCACCTCGATGTGCCGCGGCCGGCCTACCGCCTGCTCGATGTATGCCGTCGGGTCACCGAACGCGCCTTCGGCCTCGCGCATGGCGGCAGATAGCGATTCTCTGAGCTGATCGCGGTTTACGACCCGGCGCATGCCGCGGCCACCGCCGCCGGCAACTGCCTTAACGAACACCGGAAAGCCGATGGCTTCGGCACTTGCCATCAGCTCCTCGATGTTGGCCGACGGTGGCGTTGAGGTAAGGGTTGGCACGCCTGCGGCCCTGGCTGCCTCGATGGCGTGGACCTTGTTCCCAGCAAGCTCCAAGACCTTGGCGGGCGGACCGATGAAGGTTATGCCGGCGTCTGCACACGCCCGAGCGAGGTCGGGATTTTCACTCAGGAAGCCGTAGCCGGGATAGATCGCATCAGCATCAGACTGCTTGGCAGCACGCATGATCTCGTTGATATCGAGGTAGGCGCGTACCGGGTGACCGCGCTCACCGATCAAGTAGGCCTCATCCGCCTTGATCCGGTGGACAGCGTTTCGGTCTTCGTAGGCGAACACCGCGACCGTCCTCACGCCCAGCTCGTACGCCGCACGAAAGGCTCGGACCGCGATCTCGCCACGATTAGCGACCAGTACCTTGCCAAACATGGGTCGAATCTAGCGGCAGATTGTTACCGCAGCGATACGAAGTCTCCGCGCTGCGGCTAGAGCGAGACGGCCTTAAGACTGAACCGGACCGTCAGATGGCCGGTAACGGTCTGGATAGCTGGCTCAAAGTCGAACGCGGCATCATCGGCTCCTTTGGCCATGGCGAAGGCGCGCATTTCGCGTACCCCAGCGAAGCTCGTGTCGAGATCGGACACCTCAACCAGATTCGCCACCGTGGTGCCGAACGCGGCCGCGTAGTCGTCCGCGCGACGGCGGGCGTCGGCGATTGCCGCGAGCCGTGCCTCCCGGAACATGTGGTTGTCCGGACGCAGGGACCACCAAGGCCCATCGATTTGGCTGTTGGGCAACGCGGTGAGCTCCAGCACCAGCGGCGACAGTGACTCAAAATCAGCGACAACGATTTGGGTAGTGAAGGTGCCTTGGTAGCCGGTGACCCTGGCTGGGGTACGTCGGTTGAAGACCGGTGAGACATGGAGCCCGCTGGTGCTGGACCGTTCAATCGCTGCCTCGAACCGCTGCAGCAGCTGGGATATCGCGGTCGACGCCTCTGCGAGCTGGGATCTGGTTTCCTCCGCTGAATCCGCGGACGCATGCAGAGTTACGGTGAGCGTCGCAAGATCCGGCGGGCCCTCGAGCTGTGCCTCGCCGCGTACGGTCACCAGGGGCACGGACAGGGGCACAGACCCGATGGGTTCGGTCATGGGACAGACCCTACTTCGGGCCTACGACTGGCGAGCCTGTTTTGCCGGCGTGGCCTCACCAGCTCTCCCTCAGAGAGCCGCGCGCCCGACCTACGTTTCTCATCACCGGACGGCTAGCAAGGGCTTCCTCGACCCATTCGGCACATGCCTGCCGTCCTGGGATGGCAAACATGTGCCGAAGGTCGAGGTCAGTCGCGGCGTACCAAGTCCGGAGCGAACTGCGCTAGTGCTACCTGCTGAGCTGCTGAAATCGAATCCGTATCGGCAGTTCCTGAGGCTTCAATGGCAGCGACCCACTCCTTGATCGAAACGACATTGAACTCCTGCGCCTCGGGACTGTTGGCCGCTTCGACTGGGTCGTCGGGGACCTCACCAGCCAGGTACTGCCCGATGCCGAGCAGCGCACCATCCCAACCGGGGCCGACATAGAGGGCGCCGGCGCCGCTAGCCACCTCGATAGGCACCGAGTGTGTGAGCGTAAGCAGGGTCTGATCACCGTCTCCTAGGAGCACCACGTCGACAATGCTGGTCTGGCTGCCAAAAGTCACCATCAAGTGGCGAGGTGGCTCACACGTCAGAATGTCACCGCCAGCGTTGCCTTCCAGTTGGAAGTTCCCGCCCTGACGGAGATCACCGGTGACTGGAAGGAACCAGCGGCGTAGCCGCTCCGGATCGGTGATCGCCTGCCAAACGTCGGCCGCCTCGCTCGGGTAGTTACGCTGCAGCGTTACTGCGACGACCTCACCGACTCCG
>DATFBI010000028.1:0-4385 GCA_035253925.1 Propionibacteriaceae bacterium | reverse complement strand
GCAAAAAATCAAGGACGCCCTCGATCCGCTGGGCATTCTCAATCCCGGAGCCATTCTCTAGCCACCGCACCTACTCATTCGAAGAAAGTGCGGGCGAGTAACGCATTTCCACGCGGAAGATCTGCCACTCGCCCGCACCTTTCCACTTGGCTGGCGATGACAGTAGAGCTTTCCACAGCTGTCGTCGTAACTGAATGATCCGCCGGTCGCGTCCGGATGCTTCCTCACGTGACGGCAGATGATCCCAACGCCGTAGCGGAGCCCTTCCGGGGCACCACCCGGCGAAAGCAATGGCAGAGGCTTTCTCGGGGCCTTTTCGTACCACGGGTAAGCGCCGGGTCCTTGGTGGAGGTGGCCCGGGCCTGGCAGCTGGTGCTGCCTGAGAACGCAGCCTTCGTCATGACCTTGCACGAGATCGACGCCTGATCGACATCGACTGGCAAAGAATGAGATTCACCTCGCCCCAGCTTCCCAAAGAGGGCGCCTCGATTATCGCGAGCGTCGACCGGCTGCTAGGACGTAGCTGGGACCCGAAGCGGCTGGCGCGCTGGAAGGTCTGCTTGATGACTCGCTCTTTCGACTGACCGGTCGATTCGCGCAATGCGCCGCTGGCAACGCGCGATGTGACTTCTCGTCGAGAACTGCGGGCGAGTGTCAGCTTTCCCGCTCGGAAATCTGCTACTCACCCGCACTTTCGCAGCAGCTACTGATCGAGATACTTCAGCGCCGCGTCAGCGCCGGTTGATCACGACCGTACCGGCCGCAAGATCTTGCAGGCCGCGGCGATCCATCGAAATGATCAATGGTGGTAGCCCGAGGGATACCAGGAATGCGCGGAGCACCGCTCGCGGCAGGCCCAGTGGCTTCATGTCCAGCCGTATCACGGCGATGCGGCTCAGCAGTTGCCCGAAGCTGCCGCCGGCCAGCCACGACAACACCGTTGACTCGATGAAGAAGACTGTCAAGATCATCCACGCCCGCCAGCCCCCGCCGGTAAGCACTCCTGTGCCGAACAACGTAATGGCGATCAACATGCAGGCGGCCCAGTCAATGATCAACGCACCGATCCGGGCACGCCAGCTCGCCAATGAGCCACGACCCTCACGCGGCAGGCCCAGCCGCTCGCCAGGGTAAGCTTCGCCGGCCGCCGCCATATCGGCCGCATTGTCTGCCACGTGGCCGAGGCTACCTGTCCCGTACCTTACGAGCGGTCTGTCCCTAGGACCCGTGTTACATGCGCGAAACATTTGTGCAACTGGACAGAAATCGCATCTCCATTAGGCTCTCGGAAACAACCGAGGGCGGACTTTGCTCCGCGTTCGTCCAGCATTGCCTGCTCAGCGTCGAGTGCCACCGGCTACTCAAAGTTGAGCGGGTTGTCCATTTGCGTGCCTTCCAGCGCGTAACCACACGGCGTGCCAAGGCACGACTTAGCTTCACCGGAGGACAGATGTTCCAAGGAGCCGACGACCTGTTGGCCTATGTCAAGGATGAGGGCGTCGAGTTCATCGACATTCGCTTTTGCGACCTGCCCGGCATCATGCAGCACTTCACGGTCCCGGTGGGCACGTTCGGCCCCGAGTACTTCGAGGACGGAGTCAACTTCGACGGTTCGTCGATCCGCGGCTTCCAGAAGATCCACGAGTCGGACATGGCCCTCTTTCCGGACCCCACGACAGCCTTCATTGACCCGTTCCGTACGGCCAAGACGCTGGCCATTAACTTCTTCGTCCACGACCCATTGACCAAGGAACCGTACAGCCGCGACCCACGCAACATCGCGCGTAAGGCCGAGAACTATCTGGCTTCGACCGGCATCGGCGACAAGGCGTACTTCGCCCCTGAAGCCGAGTTCTACATGTTCGACGACGTACGGTTCGAGACCAAGCAGCAGACCGGCTACTACGCGATCGACTCTGTTGCAGGCGCATGGAACACCGGTCGCATTGAAGATGGCGGCAACCGCGGCTACAAGGTGCGCTACAAGGGCGGTTACTTCCCGGTGCCTCCTGTCGACCACTTTGCCGACCTGCGCGACGCCATCGTTAAGAACCTCGAGGCCTCAGGGCTCAAGGTCGAGCGGGCACACCACGAGGTGGGCACCGCTGGACAGGCTGAGATCAACTACCACTACGCCACCATGCTCCAGGCTGGCGACAACCTGCAGAAGTACAAGTACATCGTCAAGAACACTGCGTGGGCAGCCGGCAAGACGGCGACGTTCATGCCAAAGCCGATCTTCGGCGACAACGGCTCCGGCATGCATGTGCACTCCTCCATCTGGAGTGAAGGCGAGCCGCTGTTCTATGACGAGGCTGGCTACGGCGGGCTGTCTGATGTCGCACGCTGGTACATCGGCGGCATCCTGGAACATGCCCCCTCGCTGTTGGCCTTCACCAACCCAACGGTGAACTCCTACCACCGGTTGGTGCCTGGCTTCGAGGCGCCGGTCAATCTTGTGTACAGCTCACGCAACCGCTCGGCCGCGATGCGGATCCCGATCACGGGCTCCAACCCGAAGGCGAAGCGCGTGGAGTTCCGCTGCCCCGACCCGTCCTCTAACCCCTACTTGGCATTTGCAGCAATCTTGCTGGCCGGTGTGGACGGCATCCTCAACAAGACGGAGCCAGCAGCACCGATCGACAAGGACCTGTACGAGTTGCCGCCGGAGGAACACGCCTCGGTGCAAACGGTTCCCGACAGCCTCGATGGTGTATTGGACAACCTGGAAGCCGATCATGACTATTTGCTCGCGGGGGATGTCTTCACCCCGGACCTGATCGAGACCTGGATCGAGTTGAAGCGCGAGGACATCGATGCCGTGCGGCTCCGCCCCCACCCACACGAGTTTGAGCTCTACTACGACGTCTAGCCTCGAACACTGTGCTGATTAGGGTCAACGGCATCAGCCTCTTCTCTAGTCCGCAAGAAGTCCGCAGAAACCCTACGGGCCGTGATCGCACTGTCGATTGCGGCCCGTGTCGCGTCATCACGCTCCGGCAGCATGTGGCCGTAGCAATCCAAAGTCGTCTTCGCGCTCGCATGCCGCATCCGCGTCTGCACAGTTTTTGATGTCGAGTCCGCTGGCGATCAGGGTGCTGCCGTAAAAGTCCCTCAAGTCGTGGAACCGAAACCCTCCGGTAGATCGTCAACCGCTGCCCGAGCGCCTCGAAATGCCCGCTGCAACTGCCACGGCCCCACCTGGTGCCCGATTTCGTCGGTCATCAGCCACCCGGTAGAGAACTGCTTGACGTGCGCCGCGAGCGCCAATGTCATGCTCTCGGGGATCGGTATCGGCGTACGCGAACACTCCGTCTTCAGCGGGTCATCCGGGTATTGGCATTCACGATGCCGCGCATGAAGTCGATATCGGAAACCTTCAGCCGACATACCTCGGCCAGCCTTAGGCCGGCGAAAGCAGCCAGCAGCAGACCGGCACGATAACGCGACTCCAAGTGCAGCAGACCGTCCCTCCTGTAGATGACGCCAGGCGACCGTGCCACAAGAAGTGTGTTGAGGACGCTGTCGGGAATCGTCTTCTTTTTCGTCGGGTTACATAGATCGAACGGACATGGCGGGATCCCATGATCAACAGTTCATCGAAAATCCGGCGGGGGTTAGGCTTAAAGACCTTATGTCTTAACATTAGGCAAAAGATGGCTTTCTGGCTGTCCTAGAGCGCAGATGCAAGTTGTGTAAGCAGCTGGGCACACTCGATTTCTGCCACGGTCGGCCGCGTTCGTACTGCTACCGGTGCGAACCGCAGGGTTGGAAAATCGTGTTGTCTGCGGGGAATGTCAGGAGTAGCAGCGTCAGCGAATGGCGAAGAACCGCGGCTGGGTGCCCGGGAGATGCTGCGCCTAGCTCTAGCGGAGGAGGGTGAGGCTCGTATTCAACACTCGCCGATTCGTGAATGAACTTGGACGAAATGGCTATAGAGCAGCTGGAGATTAACTCCGTCCTAGGTTCCGATCTCCGCCACCCTGACCCCCGCCGGGCACATCACCAACCGTCACAAAGGCGATGCGATCCGCACCGGCGGGTCTTTCAGAGCGACACCACATCTCAGCGTCGATCTACCCGGGTATCAACCGATTCAAAGACAGGAGTTAAAGAATGGCCCAGGCAAGGAAGCCAAAGCAAGAGGACGAGTCAGGTGGCGCCATGTCACCAGAACAGTTCGGGGAGCAGGCCCGAGCCCTCAATGAGCAGATCGTCCAATCCCTTACCAAGACTGGTCAAGATGCCTTACAGCACTACGTCGACTGGCTGGAGGCGATCGCTGAGGAGCAGCGCACACTTGCATCATCTCCGCAAGCGAGCCAGATGGACTGGTTCGGCTCGATGATGAAGGCACAGGCCGACTTCACCCAGCAGTTCGCCAA
>DATFBI010000027.1:0-45742 GCA_035253925.1 Propionibacteriaceae bacterium | reverse complement strand
CCCTGCCGACAGCCCACACTGGTCGCACCGCCGGCTCAGTACCCACGTCCAATCCTTGGTGTCCGGCTGAGGTTGCACTGGTTGCGCGTCGTCGGAAGAGGGTTGCACGATAAGAAGCCTAGTGCGCTCAGCTCGGTCAACTCTTGCTCCACTCAAGCGGCTGCAGTGTCCACAGGAGGTGTGCTTCCACTGTGGAGAAGTTGATCACTTCGGTGCATGAACTGGCTACTTTTGTGGACAGACCAGTGGACAAGAAAATTGTTGAATTTTCTTTTCTGGATTCGGTTGCGGGCCACTCCCCAAGGCTGTAGAAAGCTCTTACGCACTCCCGCAAGGGAAGGCGGGACTGGGAGAGAAACCGAGGATTCATACGGTGAGGCAACTCACCGCAGCCGCCGGTGACGGGCGGCTGGGATCCGTCGGATCGCCCGGTCAGCTGGAGACGTCGCTTTAACTCCGGCTACCTAGTGGGCCCCTGCAACTCATACTTGGAGGGGCCCACGCTAGGTTTCTGGCTCGGATCCCTCGCTGCGTTCAGCTCCCTCTGCGACCGCGCATCGCGCACGATCCGCCTAATCACTGATCGTCCGACTCCGCATGACTTCCTTGGACGTAGCATCAGCTGCAGATGATGCTCTGTCCAAGGAACTGATGCGAAGTGCCGGGGCGCGTTCGATGGGGAGGATGCGTGGGAATCAGGAAGGTGCTGGTCGCCAACCGAGGCGAGATCGCCGTTCGGGTGATCCGCGCCGTCGCAGACGCCGGACTTGCCAGCGTCGCGATCTACGCAGACCAGGATTCCGACTCCCTGTTCGTCTCACTCGCCGATGAGGCGTATGCGTTAGGTGGCATGACTCCAGCTGATACCTACCTCGATATCGCAAAGATCCTGAGCATTGCCGCGCGTAGCGGCGCCGACGCCATCCATCCCGGCTACGGCTTCCTTGCCGAGAACGCCTCATTCGCCGAGGCTGTGCTAGCCGCTGGCCTGATCTGGATCGGGCCGCCGCCAGATGCCATCGAGGCTTTGGGCGACAAGGTGCGAGCTCGTCATATCGCAGAGAAAGTCGGCGCCCCCCTTGTTCCCGGCACCTCAGATCCGGTCGACGATGCTGATGCCGTTGTCGCTTTCGCCAAGGAGTACGGGCTGCCCATTGCAATCAAGGCCGCCTATGGCGGAGGCGGTCGTGGTCTCAAAGTCGCCCGCGAGCTGAACGAAATCGGAGAGCTCTTCGAGTCCGCCACCCGTGAGGCGGTCGCAGCCTTCGGCCGTGGCGAATGTTTTGTCGAGCGCTACCTCGACAAGCCGCGCCATGTTGAGACGCAATGCCTGGCCGATACCCATGGCAACGTCGTGGTGGTTTCTACCCGTGACTGTTCGCTCCAGCGCCGTCATCAAAAACTGGTTGAGGAAGCCCCCGCGCCGTTCCTGTCGAGCGAACAGATCGATCGTCTCTACTCTTCCTCTAAGGCGATCCTCGCCGAGGCCGGCTACGTAGGAGCTGGGACCTGCGAATTCCTCGTCGGGCAGGACGGAACGATCTCATTCCTCGAGGTGAATACCCGGCTTCAGGTCGAGCACCCGGTTTCGGAGGAGGTGACCGGGCTCGACCTCGTGCGCGAAATGTTCCGAATTGCAGAGGGCGAACCACTGGGATATCCCGATCCGGCCATCAGCGGACATTCCATCGAGTTTCGGATCAACGCTGAGGACCCTGGCCGGAACTTTATGCCAGCACCAGGGACACTTACGGCCTGGCGACCGCCGTCGGGACCCGGCGTTCGAATCGACGAGGGCTATCTCACCGGCCTGACCGTACCCGGCAGCTTCGATTCTCTGATCGCCAAGATCATCATCAGCGGTGCCAGTCGCCAGCAAGCAATCGAACGCTCCCGCCGCGCGCTAAAAGAGTTGGTTATCGAGGGCATGCCAACCGTCGTTCCTTTCCATCGGGCCGTTCTCGAGGACCCGGCGTACACCGCTGAAGACGGCCGCTTCGGCGTGCATACCCGGTGGATAGAGACAGAGTTCAGTGGCCAGATCCCGCCATATGCCGGCCACATCGAAGAGGCTCCCGAGCCGCAAAAACGCTCCAAGATTGTCGTCGAGGTCAACGGCAAGCGGCTGGAGGTCATGGTGCCGGCCGGCCTTGGTACCGCCAACGGAGCCGGCAGCGGCCCCCAACCCAAGAAGCCGGTCAGGCGACAAGGTGGTTCAGCCACCAAGACTTTGCCCGGAAACGCGTTGACCTCACCCATGCAAGGCACGATCGTGAAAGTGGCTGTCGCCGAGGGCGACTCTGTTCAGGCCGGCGATCTTGTTGTCGTGCTTGAGGCCATGAAGATGGAGCAGCCGCTGACAGCTCATCGCAGCGGTACCGTAATGAACCTCAAAGCACAGATCGGCGCAACTGTTACCAGCGGGTCCACACTGTGCGAAATAGTCGATTGATGTCTGCCCGTTCCCGATCCAGCACAACCGGTTGTTAGGTCTTGGCTAAGAGTTGCCATCTGTGGTCTAAAAGCTCGGTAAGAAGACGCTCTCACAAGGGGAAACCACGGTAGGCGCAGGCACACTGTGACCCATGGAACTTCTGGTTCTACTCGTTGTGGTGGGACTCATTGTCGGCGGTGTGGCGCTCTATCGGCGATATGCCATCCAACAGCGGCACGCGGCAGAGCAGGCAGCGCTGGAGACTCAACTCTCCACGTCCAAGCGTGCGGCCGATGAAGATGTCACCAAGTTCGGCGAGGAATTGCAACGGCTGGACTCCGAGGTTGCCGGGCATGCCCTCGACGAAGCGATGCAACAGGATTATCAGCGCGCCCTCGACGCGTACGACAACGCGAAGATGTCCCTGGACGCGGTAACCAAACCCGAGGAAATCAGGCACGTCACCGAGATCTTGGAGGACGGGCGGTATGCGGTCGCCTGCGTCAAGGCACGGATCGCCGGCGAGCCGCTACCGGCCAAGCGTCCGCCTTGCTTCTTCAATCCCGCGCACGGCCCATCCTCACAAGATGTCACCTGGGCACCTCCAGGAGGCGTGCCCCGATCGGTCCCGGCCTGCCCGGCCGACGCCGAGCGGGTGATAGCCGGGGCCGACCCCTACATCCGTACCGTGCAGGTTGGCCCGCAGCGTGTTCCTTACTGGGAGGGCGGACCGGCATACGCGCCTTGGGCTCAGGGCTACTACAGTCGCTGGGCTGGTAGCGACATGCTCTCCGGCATGCTGATAGGCGGACTGCTCTTTGGTGGCATGGGCAATATGTTCTCCGGCGTCGGCGAGGGCGTCGGCGATCTCATGGGCGGGATCGGCGAGGGTGCCAGCGACATCGGAAGCGGCATCGGCGACATGTTTGGAGACATGTTCGAGTAGGGCTACTTGGAATGCGCCACCGGCCTGTCTAAGGGCGAATCCAGCAGAGTGGCGCGAAGCTCACCTAAGGTTTCCGTGCAGCCATTGTCGATCCTGAGCGTGGCAAGATCATCACCGCGCGTCGGACCTCGGTTAATGATCACGACCGGCTGCTGACACTTCGCTTGATGCCGAACGAAACGCAAGCCGGACATTACGGTCAAGGAAGACCCCAGCACCACGAGAACCTCTGCGCCTTCCACGAGCCGGTACGCGGCATCGACCCGATCCCTGGGCACCGCCTCCCCGAAGAACACCACATCCGGCTTGAGCCGGCCGCCGCATTGCAGACAACCGACCAGCCGGAATTGCTGCCAATCCCGGGCCACCGCGTCGCCGTCAGGACGCAGTTCGGCATGGTCCAGGCGCTGCAGCTCCTCGACTTGTGGGTTCGCCCACGATAAGCGACGTTGCAGCTCCCTGCGCGCCGAGCGATCCCCGCACTCCAGGCACACCACGGTGGCTATGTCGCCATGCAAGTTGATCACATGCCTGCTACCGGCAGCCGCATGCAGTCCGTCGACGTTTTGAGTGATCACTCCGGCGAGTCCGGCCGCCTCCAGATCGGCAAGAGCATGATGCCCGGCATTCGGCTGGGCACGACCAATGCGACGCCAACCCTGGTAGGACCGGGCCCAGTACCGCCGCTGTGCGTCACTTGAACCGACAAACTCGCCGTACTGCATAGGGGTGGCACGGACCGACGTGGGCCCTCGATAGTCCGGTATCCCGGAGTCGGTCGACATGCCCGCGCCGGTGAGTGCGACCCAGGTTCGGTCGCAAAGCAGTTCTGCAGCCGCGGCAACAGCGGCTGGAGATGCCAGGCTCACCCAAGAACCGTACCTGGAAGGAGTGTGCTGCAGAAGTTTGTCTAGTCTCGCCTCAACTGATCATGCCGGTGCCATGGAGCCGGCGTGCGGCCTCCGCAATCGAGCCGGTCATCGATGGATAGACGGTGAACGACTCCGAAACTTGATCAACAGTGAGCCGCTGCGAGACCGCAATTGCCACCGGGAAGATCAATTCGCTGGCGCGAGGGGCAACGACTACCCCACCGATCACAATGCCGGTCACCTTGCGGCAGATGAGCTTGACGAAGCCGTCCCGGCTGCCTTGCATCTTGGCCCGCGCATTTCCCCGCAGCGGGAGCGTGATGATCCGTGCTGGCACTTCACCGGAATCGACTTGTTTTTGACTGACACCCACAGTCGCAATCTCCGGCGCCGTGAACACCGTGGACGAGACGGTCTTCAGATCGAGCGGAGAGACATGTTCGCCGAGGGTGTGCCACATAGCAATCCGGCCCTGCATCGCGGCTACCGAGGCGAGCATAAGCACACCAGTACAGTCACCTGCCGCATAGACCCCGCGTGCTGAAGTACGCGACACCCGATCCACCTCGATGAAGCCGCCTTCATTGAGCTTCACACCGGCCTCTTCGAGACCGAGGCCTGCCGTATTGGGTAGGGATCCGACCGCAAGTAAGCAGTGTGAGCCAGTGACCGTACTCTCATCGGTCAGCGTCACAGTGACTTGATCGCCATCGCGCTCGACCGACTGCGCCCGCGAGCGCGACAGCACGGTCATGCCGCGCCTAGTGAAGACGTTCTCAAGCACCTGAGCGGCCTCGGCATCCTCGCCAGGGAGCACCCTGTCACGTGAGGAGATCAGCACTACCTCACAACCAAGCGCGTCGTACGCGCTGGCAAACTCCGCGCCCGTTACACCGGAGCCGACGACGATCAACCGTTCTGGCAAATTCTGCAATCCATAAAGCTGCGTCCAGGTCAGGATGCGTTCACCGTCCGGCTTGGCCTCAGGCAGTTCACGGGGGCGCGCACCCGTGGCTATCAAGATCACGTCAGCCGGAAAGGACAGTTCACCATCGGCAGTCTCGGCGATCACGCGATCGGAGCCATCGAGGCGGCCACGGCCCGCGATGAGGTTGACGTTTTCTCGTTGCACACGCTCGGTGATGTCGCAAGACTGCCTGTTCGCAAGATCAAGTACCCGTTGGTTCACGGCAGCCAGGTCAACATGCACGCCGGTATTGATGTCACCTTGATCTTGAGGACCGAACCCGAGTCCGAGCTCGGCTGACTGACGCACGTCAGTCATGACTTCTGCTGTTGCGATCAAGGTCTTCGAGGGGACGCAGTCAGTGAGAACAGCGGAGCCGCCGAGTCCATCGTTTTCGATCAACGTGACTTCGCCGCCCAGCTGGCTACCGACCAGTGCTGCCTCGTAACCGCCGGGACCGCCGCCGATAATCACCACCCGGGTCACCCTCGGCATTCTTGCATCTCGCTGTGACGGCTCGGACCAGATAGCCTCGCTCCTGTGCTGTACGCCACGTACGGAAGCAACCTTGATCCAAGCCACATGGCCGGTCTCTGCCCGCACTCGCCACAACGTGGCACAGGATGGGTCGAGGGATGGCGCATCACCTTCGGGGGCGAGGGCTGGGATGGTGCG
Organism: Propionibacteriaceae bacterium; assembly: GCA_035253925.1. Lineage (GTDB taxonomy): Bacteria > Actinomycetota > Actinomycetes > Propionibacteriales > Propionibacteriaceae > Microlunatus. The sequence continues at coordinate 39,848 of DATFBI010000027.1, read as the reverse complement.
CTGCCGACGGTGGTCGAGGAACCCGACGGCCATGTCTTCGTAGCGCTTTATGACGTGACGGCCGGTGACGAGAACGCTCTTGATCAATGGGAGAGCGCCAAGACTGGTCTCTATCGGAAGGTGCGGGTCAGGGTGGCAACCCTCGACGGCGAGGTGACCGCCTGGATCTATGTGTTGAACGACTTCGAGGGTGGCATCCCGAGCGCCCGAACGATTGGCATTCTGGCTGACGCAGCCGAGGCGGCCGGAGCACCCAATGACTATGTGGCCGAGCTTCGTGCGCGTCCTTGCGTCAGCGGCTGGTGAACCGAATTCCCCTTACGCCCAAGCGCCGAGTAGCGCAGCACTAGAGTGCCAAATATGCCTACCGACGGCTCGACGTCCGACCCGTACGCCCTTGCCAAGGTCGCCGGCGCAGCCATCCTGCAGCAGTTCGACGTCCCCCAGCTCGATATCGCTTTCGTGCTGGGATCCGGATGGGCTGCCGCTGCGGATGATCTTGGCCAACCGATAGGAAGTTGTGAGCTGACCGAACTGCCGGGCTTCGCGCCGCCGACCGTCATCGGTCACGGCGGCGTGCTTCGGATCGTCTCTACCTCTGCAAGCCAGATCGCAGCGATCTTCACCGGACGCACCCACGTTTATGAAGGCTATGGGGTGGACCAGGTTGTGCACGGGGTGCGCTCGGCAATCGCTGCAGGCGCCACAGTAATCGTGCTGACCAACGGATGCGGCGGACTCAATACCGAATGGCCACCGGGATCGGCCGTACTGCTCCGTGACTACATCAACTTGACCGGCACCTCTCCCCTGCTGGGTGCACGCTTCATTGACATGTCCGAGCCCTACGCGAGACGGCTGCGCGATCTTGCTCGAGCCGTCGATCCCGCACTGCCAGAGGGTGTCTACGTACAGTTCCGCGGCCCGCAGTTCGAAACTCCGGCAGAAGTGCGCATGGCCGGCATAGTCGGTGGTGATCTTGTCGGCATGTCAACCACACTGGAGACCATCGCGGCACGCGAGCTCGGCGCCGAAGTACTCGGCATCTCCCTAGTCACCAACTTGGCGGCGGGCATCTCACCGACACCGCTAAGCCATGAGGAGGTGCTTGAGGCCGGCCGCGAGGCTGCACCGCGACTGCGGCACCTGCTTGCCGGCATCGCGGCGGCGCTGTGACCGCAAGCGCACCGGCTCTATCGAGCGAGCTCGCGCGTGCCATCGCGAGCTGGTCGGAGCAAGATCCCGACCCACAGACCCGGCAGCAGGTGGCCGAACTCTTTAATGCTGCGAACGCCGGTGACGCAAGGGCGATTTCTGAACTCGTTGCTGCCTTCTCTGGCAGACTCCAGTTCGGCACGGCCGGGCTTCGTGGCGCACTCGGTCCCGGACCCAATCGCATGAATCGGGTGGTGGTTGGCCAGGCAGCCGCCGCGCTGGCGGCCTACCTTATTGATCATGGCCTGGCCGGCGGCAAGGTGATCATCGGCTTTGACGCCCGGCGCAACTCTGATGTCTTCGCCCGCGACACTGCCGAGATCATGGCGGGTGCCGGCTTCGCGGCCATGATCACGCCGGGGCCGTTGCCAACGCCCGTCCTTGCCTTCGGCATCCGTCACTACGGCTGCGTAGCTGGCGTCGTTGTCACCGCATCCCACAATCCGCCTCAGGACAACGGCTACAAGGTCTATCTGGGTGACGGTTCCCAAATCGTGCCGCCGGCGGACACCGAGATCTCCGCGACAATTGACCAGATCGCGAAGCGCAATCTCGCCGACATACCTCGCTCCCAGGCATATGACCTGATCGGTCCCTATTTGGTAGCGGCCTATGTCGATCGCATCACCTCCTCAGTGCCCACGGCGGCGCCCCGTCAGCTGGGTTGGGTCTACACGCCGCTGCACGGCGTAGGCGGCTCGCTTGTCGAACGCGTCGTTGCAGCCTGCGGTTTTCCTCCTGCCGTGACCGTCGCAGAGCAGGCGGCGCCGGATCCGAGCTTCCCGACCGTGGCATTTCCGAACCCGGAGGAGCCTGGCGCTATCGATCTTGCTGTCGCGCAGGCGGCGCAGAGTGATGCCGATCTCGTGATCGCCAATGATCCCGACGCCGACCGTTTGGCCGCCGCAGTGATGCTCGATGGTCGGTGGCGGATGTTGCGCGGTGATGAGCTCGGAGTACTGCTGGGAGAGGATGCGCTTCGGCGTGGGGTACGCGGCACGTACGCCTGCTCGATCGTCTCCAGCTCGCAGCTGTCCGCCATCGCTGCGGCTTATGGCCAGCCATTCGTGTACACCCTTACCGGATTCAAGTGGATCGGCCGGGTACCTGGCCTGGCGTACGGCTACGAAGAGGCCATTGGCTACTGCGTTGATCCGCAAGCAGTACCTGACAAGGATGGGATATCTGCGCTGGTACGGCTGCTGACCCTGGCTGCCGCCCTCAAGGCTGATGGCCGCACCATTCCCGATCGGCTGGATGAGATCGCCCGCAGCTATGGGGTCTACGAGACCGATCAGTTGTCGCTTCGGGTCGACGATTACGAGATCATTACTGCTGCGATGGCTCGGCTTCGGGCTAATCCCCCAAGGATGCTGGCCGGTCAGCAGATGTCGGTGGCGGATCTTGCCTACGGCACCGACCAGCTGCCGGGCACCGACGCAGTCTTGATCACCGGCGAAGCAACGAAGGTAGTGGTTCGACCCTCGGGAACCGAGCCGAAGCTCAAGTGCTATCTGGAGACCCGACTGCCTGCTGCGCGCAGCACCGATCTTTCCGTCGCCCGACAGGAGGCCCACTCCATGCTCGCCGCTATCCGGACGGAAATGTCCGCAGCGCTGGGTTTCTGAGCGGTTTCTGAAGGTCTCGACCTTTCTTCGTCTAAGTCTCTTCGCATATTGGCGCAAATCGCTAAGTTTGCGTTAGAATCTGTGGCACCTGTGTGGGGGTCACATGGATTTTTTTTGCTCGGGGAAGGAGACTCATGGCCGAACAGACACACCTTCAACCTGCGGAGGTGCATGACATCCTGGCGCGCCATGTGCTGACCGACGGTATGAAGCTGGTTCTGGATCTGCGCCGCAGCAGAGGCAGCCGGCTGGTCGATGCTCGCACCGGCGAGCGGTATCTCGACATGTACACGTTCTTTGCTTCGGCTCCGCTTGGCCTCAACCCGCCCGGCATCGTCGACGACCCAACATTTATGGCCGAACTGGCCGAGATCGCGGCCAACAAGCCAGCCAATCCGGACATGTACAGCACTGCGTACGGCGAATTCGTCGCGACATTTGTGCGCGTCCTCGGCGATCCCGCGTTGCCCCATTTGTTCTTCATCGAAGGCGGCGCGCTCGCGGTCGAGAACGCTCTCAAGGTCGCCTTCGACTGGAAGAGCCGGAAGAACGAGGCAGCAGGACGCGACCGAAACCTGGGCAGTCAGATCATGCATCTGACTCACGCCTTCCACGGGCGCAGTGGCTACACCTTGTCGCTGACCAATACCGAGCCACACAAAACCGACCGCTTCCCCAAGTTCACATGGCCCAGGATCGAGGTACCGGCGATCACTCATCCGCTCAGTGATCATCTCGGCGAGGTGATCACCGCAGAGGAGCATGCCCTGCGGCAAGCGGAGCAAGCATTTGCAGATAACCCGCACGACATTGCGGCGTTCATCGCAGAGCCGATCCAAGGTGAGGGCGGGGACAACCACATGCGGCCGGAGTTCCTCCAGGCCATGCTGCAACTCGTGCACGCCAACGATGCGCTCTTCATTCTGGATGAGGTGCAGACCGGCGTCGGCACCACTGGCACGCCCTGGGCCTACCAGCAGTTGGGCATCCAGCCGGATGTCGTCGCGTTCTCGAAGAAAGCCCAGGTTGGCGGCGTCATGGCCGGCGGCCGGATCGATGAGGTGCCGGACAACGTGTTCACGGTTTCCGGACGGATCAACTCGACCTGGGGTGGCGGACTGGTCGACATGGTCCGCTCGCGGCGAATTCTGGAGATCATCGAATCCGAGGGTCTGATCGAGCAGGCTGGAGCAAAGGGTGTGCAGCTGGTGGCCGAGCTGGAGGAGCTTCGCGCCGAGACGGGGCTGATCAGCAACGTACGCGGCCGGGGCCTGTTTGTTGCCTTTGACCTGGAGACGCGAGAAGAGCGCGATGCGATGGTCAATGATCTGCGGACAGCGGAGGGAGTCATCGTACTGCCGTGCGGTGAGCGGTCGATCCGCTTCCGTCCAGCGCTATCGGTGAGCGAAGATGAAATTGAGGAGGCGCTCGGAGCCACCCGCCGCTCCGTGATCCGCGTCGCCAGCAAGGAGCTGCAATACGTATGACTGAAGCTGCGCCAGAGGCGAATCCCCAAAGGTCCCCCGCGTTTCGGGGGTTAGTGACATCGGTCATTGACGGCGCCCCGGTAAGTGGTGGCCGTACGGTGCCGAGCACAAATCCAGCACGCCTGGATGAGATGGTCGGGGAAATCTCCTTCGGCGACGCTGCTACGTTTCTGCGGGCTGCCGAGTCGGCAAAGAAGGCTCAGGAAGCATGGGCCGCCATACCGGCGCCAATCCGTGGCCGGGCGATCGCCCACATTGGCCGGCTCGTTGAGGACAACGCCGAGGCCCTGGCACGGCTGGTCACTGCCGAGATCGGTAAACCGTACGGCGAAGCACTCGGCGAGGTCCGCGAGATCATCGACACCTGCGACTTCTTCCTCGGCGAGGGCCGGCGACTCTACGGGCAAACTGTCCCAAGCGAGATGCCGGACAAGCAGCTGTTCACCTTCCGGCGTCCGGTCGGTACGGTCGCGGTGATCACCGCCGGCAACTTTCCCGTTGCCGTGCCCTCGTGGTACATCGTGCCGGCCCTGCTGGCAGGCAACACCGTCGTCTGGAAACCTGCGGAATACTCCGCAGTCAGCAGTGCCGCGTTCCACGAGCTCTTCGTCCGAGGCGGCGGCTTGCCTGATGGTGTTTTCAATATCGTGCATGCCGACGGTGCCGCGACGTTCTCCGGCCTCGAGCAATCGCTTGAGGCCGGCGTGGTCGACAAGGTTGGCTTCACCGGCTCCTCGGCAGTGGGCCGGGAGATCGGTGGATTGACCGGCCGGCACGTTCAGACCGCATGTTTGGAGCTGGGTGGCAAGAACCCCTTGATCGTTACGCCGAGTGCCGATCTTGATCTTGCTGTTGAGGGTGCGCTGTTTTCTGGTTTCGGCACTGCAGGGCAGCGCTGCACCTCGCTAGGCACTGTCATTGTGCATGAATCGGTCCATGATCAATTCTTGTCGCGGCTCAATGCCGCGCTGGGGAACGCCCGGGTGGGTGATCCCACTCAGGACGTGCTGATGGGCCCCGTGATGGATGCGAAGTTCGCAGACCGCTTTGAGGAGTTCCTGGGCTGGATCCAGCCGCACCACACTGTTCAGGCGGCGTACGGCAAGATCACCGCTGATAATCCGCGGGATGGTTTCATCGGTGATCCGAGCAATGGGCTTTATTATCACCCGGTGGTGGTCGACGGCGTACGGCCTGGTGATCGAATCTTCATGGAAGAGACCTTCGGACCGATCGTCGGCGTGACTTCCTATCAGTCACTCAATGAGGCGATCGAGCTGGCCAACGCTCCCGGCTATGGACTCTCATCCTCCATCTACACCACCAACCCCAAGGACGCGTTCACCTTCCGCGACAAGATCAGCGCCGGCATGGTGTCGATCAATAACTCGACCTCGGGCGCCGAGGCACACCTGCCGTTCGGTGGAAATGGCAAGTCAGGCAACGGATCACGGCAATCCGGTGTCTGGGTCCTTGATCAATTCACGCGCTGGCAAGCGGTCAACTGGGATTACTCGGGTCGGCTGCAGAAGGCTCAGATGGACATTGTCGAGCTGACTCCGGATACCACCTTCCGCCTCTAACACTGGCCTCGATGGATCCCCTCGACACCTACTTCCGCAACTCTCTCGCCGACTTGTCAGCATCGGTGGTTGCCAGGGCAACCACCGATGCTGACAAGTCGGCGTGGTGGTGGAGGGTTTTTGAGGCCCAGGCCACAAGTCGGCATCTGGACTTTGTGGCTCGGGAGTTGCAACAAGCCGGTCGAGGGTTCTACACGATTAGTTCGTCGGGGCATGAGAGCAACGCCTTGGTGGCGATGGCTGTGCAACCGACGGACCCAGCCTTGCTGCACTATCGCTCGGGAGGCTTCTACGTTGCTCGAGCCGAGCAGGTACCCGGATCCACGCCAATCCGAGACGTGCTGCAAGGGCTGATGGGCCTTGCGGATGAGCCGATTGCGGGCGCCCGACACAAGGTCTTCGGCCATCCGGATCTGGCTGTCATTCCCCAGACCTCGACCATCGCATCCCACCTGCCCAGAGCCGTCGGCCTGGCGATCGCACTCCATCGCGCACATCGCCTCAAAATCGAATGCGAGTGGCCGGCGGACGCTGTGGTGGTGTGCTCGTTCGGTGATGCATCGGTAAATCACTCGACCGCGGCAGGCGCGATCAACACCGCCCTCGCCACCGCCTATCGCGGGCTGCCAGTGCCGATTTTGTTTGTCTGCGAGGACAACGGCCTCGGTATCTCAGTCCCGACACCGGCAGGCTGGATTGAGGCGGCCTACGGGTCCAGACCTGGGTTGGCGTACCTATTCGCCGATGGCTCGGATCCGGAGCGCGCCTGGCCAGTGATCAAGCAAGCAGCCGACACCGTACGTGACCAGCGACGGCCGGTCTTCCTTCACTTGAGGACCATACGGTTTGGCGGCCACGCCGGGAGTGACGCCGAAATCAGTTACCGCAAACCGCGAGAGATCGAAGCTGATTACGCTCGTGATCCGCTGCTGGCTACCGCCCTGTCGTTGCATGCAACTGGCGTCAGTGCTGCCGACATCGTGGCTCGCTACGATGCGATCCGCGCCGACATCGATGAGGAGGTGGATCGGCTTGCAGACGGCCGCCGACTCGGCTCTGCGGCAGAGATCATGGCTCCGCTTGCACCCCGCCACGCAGCTCGAGTGGCGGAGGCCGTAGCTGCGCTCAGACGTCGCGCTGATCAAAGCCCGGAGCGGCAGACCCGTCCACGCACTCTCGCCGAGTCGATCAATGCCACCCTCGATGAGGTACTGACCGCCGATCGCCGAGTGATTGTCTTCGGTGAGGATGTCGGCGTCAAAGGCGGGGTTTACGGGGTAACAACCCGTCTGGCGCGAAAGCATGGCGGAGCTCGCATCTTCGACACACTCCTCGACGAGCAGTCCATTCTTGGTCTTGGTCTCGGTGCCGGGCTGGCGGGACTCATCCCGATCCCTGAGGTGCAGTATCTGGCCTACCTACACAATGCCGAAGATCAATTACGCGGCGAGGCTGCCACCCTGCCATTCTTTTCGAAGGGCCGCTTCAACAACCCGATGGTTGTCCGAATCGCCGGCCTCGGATACCAAAAAGGCTTCGGTGGTCACTTTCACAATGACAACGCCGTGGCAGTACTGCGCGACATCCCGGGGCTAGTGGTTGCTTGCCCAGCGCGCGCCGATGACGCTGCAGCAATGTTGCGGACTTGCGTCGCAGCTGCCATCACTGACTCGACGCTGTCGGTTTTTCTCGAGCCGATTGCCCTCTACCACCAGCGCGATCTCTACCAACGCGGTGATCAGGCTTGGCTCGCTGTTGATCATGAAGATCACGTACCCATCGGTAGCGCAAGGATGTATTTGCGCGCTGAGCCCGTCGACGGTCGGGCACCGCACAACCTGGCACCGATGCTTACCATGATCAGCTTCGGCAACGGCGTAGTTATGAGCCTTCGGGTCGCCCGCCGACTCGCCGATGCCGGAATGGCGGCCCAGGTCCTGGACCTGCGCTGGCTTGCTCCCCTGCCCGTGGAGGACATCCTCACCGCAGCGCAATCGACTGGCAGAGTGCTGGTGGTCGATGAAACCCGACATAGTGGAGGCGTGGGTGAGGGTGTCATCACCGCACTGGTGGAGAGTGGATTCAGGGGACCCATTCATCGGGTAGCCAGCGAGGACAGCTTCGTGCCGTTGGGGACCGCGGCCGAGCATGTGCTGCTGAGTGAGGATGAGATCGAAAAGGGAGCGCTGGCGCTTGCTGAGATAGGAGAACGATGAGCCGAACCGGACCGCTCGAGCTGCTTGGTATTGATCATCTTTTGACCGAGGAAGAGCGCGATATTCAAGCAACGGTTCGCGAATTCGTGGAGCAGCGAGTCAAACCGAACATCGCAGACTGGTATGAGAACGGTGATCTTGATCTTGGTCTGATGCGCGAGGCGGGAGCCCTGGGCCTGCTCGGCATGCATTTGGAGGGCTACGGCTGCGCAGGAGCGAATGCGGTCTCCTATGGGTTGGCATGCCTAGAGCTGGAGGCCGGTGACTCTGGCGTACGCAGCATGGTGTCGGTTCAGGGTTCGCTGGCGATGTTCGCTATCTGGCGGTTCGGCAGCGAGGAACAAAAAACGACCTGGCTGCCTCGCATGGCTACTGGGGAGGCTGTCGGCTGCTTTGGCCTGACCGAACCCGACTTCGGATCCAACCCAGCGGGCATGCGAACGCGCGCCAAGCGGGACGGCGATGACTGGGTGATCAACGGAACGAAGATGTGGATCACCAACGGCTCGGTCGCCGACCTGGCCGTCGTCTGGGCACAGACTGACGAAGGCATCAGGGGCTTCATCGTCCCGACCGATACCCCGGGATTCTCGGCTCCCAAGATCAGCAAGAAGCTGTCATTGCGAGCTTCGGTTACCTCCGAGCTCGTGCTGGAGGATGTGCACCTGCCACCTGATGCAGTGCTTCCTGAGGCGACCGGGTTACGGGGACCACTGTCCTGCCTCAACGAGGCGCGATTCGGCATCGTTTTCGGTGCCCTCGGCGCAGCGCGGGACTGCTTGGAAACCGCCATTGACTACGCGATTTCGCGAGAGGTGTTCGATCGGCCGCTTGGCGCTCTCCAGTTAACCCAGGCGAAGCTGGCGGATATGACCCTGGAGTTGCAAAAGGGGTTTCTGCTAGCGCTTCACCTTGGGCGGCTCAAAGATGATCATCGACTGGAGCCACAACAGGTCAGTCTGGGCAAGCTCAACAATGTCCGCGAGGCGCTGGCTATTGCACGGGAATGTCGGACCATTCTTGGCGCTAACGGTATTACGTTGGAGTACCCGGTACTGCGCCACGCCAACAACCTGGAGTCGGTGTTGACCTACGAGGGCACCTCAGAGGTACACCAGTTGATCATTGGCCAGGCCCTAACCGGCGAAGACGCCTTCAGCTGACTCGCACTCCTCATCAGTGCCGGGCTAGTTCGGCCCGGATCTTACGCCGTGACTCAGCAAAGATCACTGACTCGATCAGCACTGCAACGGCCACGATGAACGCCACTACAGTCAGCTGCGCCAGGGCCGGCATCCCGACGATCAACGGAATGATCAGCAACAGCACACCGGCTGCCGCGAGACGCACGACGGAAATTGTGTGAACAGTGAGCCACTTGAAGACCACGTGACCCAGCAGGTAGATGACCACACCGCCGATCAAAGCCGCCAGCGCCACAGTCGGCAACGGATCTGTCAGCTTGTGATGACTGCTGTCGCTGACGTACAACAACACCTCTTTCAATCCGAAGGCCACCAGGACGATGCCCAGTACCAGTGGCATATGCGCATAGGAGTACGCATTGCGCGCCAGCCGGACTCGTGTCTCCAGCGGTTCGGTAGCCAGCGCATGCTCGCCAAGCAAGGCGCTTAGGTCGAAGTAGGCCCACCACAGCGATGACGAAAGGAGCAGCGCCAGCACCGAGGCCGCGATGATCACCCAGGTGATCGGCTCCTGGGCTACTCCGACGCCAACGGCCACAATCGATTCGCCGAGCGCAATGATAATGATCAAGCCATGCCGTTCGGAGAAATGTCCCGGCGAGGGGAGCCGCCATCCGGAGAAGCCGCCCAACGCGGTCCCGATGTAATCAGCTGCAAGGGCCAGAGCCCAGAGGCCGGTTTGCAGCCATCCCTCGAACTGCGACGCCACCAGCAGCAGCGCGGTACTCGCGAGGACGCTGGCACCGAACCGGAAAACCTGCGATCGCAGGCCAGGGTCCTCTCGGGAAATGATCAGGAACATGACGACATGCATGAGCCGGAAGAGCAAGTAACAGATGGCCAGCACTACAGGACCGGACAGTCCCCCGGGCAGATCGTCGAATGCTTCAGGGATGCACAGGGCCAGCACAAACATCGCCGCCATGCCGGTGAGAATGGCCAACTTGATAGGCCGCTCCTCGGCGCTGGCCGTATTCGCCAGCCAGGCGTACCCGGTCCAAGCCCACCAAAGCAGCATGAGCACCAGTGCGCCGCGCAGAATCCCTTGCCAACTGAGTTCGTCGGCCATGAATGCAGTGACCTGCGTCAGCGCGAAGACAAAAACTAGATCAAAGAAGAGCTCAAGTGGGGTGACGACGGCGTGCTCCTCTTCCTGGCGGATGAGAGGGCGGCGACCAGACACCACAGCAATATTCTGCTACCCGATGACGAAGCTGGGTCCAGGAGTCGTCGACCTACTCAACCTGATTACAAGAGAGCGGAAAGCCGTCCGTCCGCCCGTGGTCTCCGGGACCACTGCCGTCCCAACGCGTTGGGACGATCCCTCGTCGAACTTCGTCCCCACCTGCATTTGCGTTCACAAGCTCGCGCCTTTCTAGCGCGCTGGTGGTGGCCGGGCGGGGTGAGGTGCTGGCCAGGAAGGGGATAAGCACGACGGTGACGGCCACGTGCATAAAGGCCAGCGCCAGAGCGTCGGCGCCGCTAGTGCTGGGGAGGGCTGACATCGGCCCGGCTAGTGAAAGTAGCGCGAACACAAGCGCGATCACGGTCCAGATGGTGCGAGCGCGGGCGGTAAACCGCTCCAACAGTGCCAGGAGCGCCCAACCAGCCAGCGCGGCGACCAGGCTAGTGATGGCCACCAAGGCCGCGGTAATGGGCATTAACTGCTCGGAACCTGGCGCCGCGGGCGCATAGATGTCGTTGCCAAGCAGTGGGTCCGTGATCAGCCAGACGGCCAGCGCAGTAAGTGTCGCTGCCATGACGGCTAGCGCGCGAGCACGCCGCGGTGAGGTGATCGGGGTTGACATGGGTACCTCCTCAAGGGCCTAACTGATGTCCTCGGGCGTCTTGGTTGCCGCCCTTCACCCTCTAAGACCAGGCGGCCGGTCGGTTGTGACACCCAGGTATGAAATTCAGGACAGATCACAAAGCGACGGCATCACCATTTGGAGGTTCGGGCTGGTCACAGAAGATGGACATGACACCGACAACCGACGCCAAGATGAAACCGAACACCGAGACGAAGCCCACGTACCAGGAACTGCGGCCGCTGCTGTTCACGATCGCCTATCAGATGCTTGGCAGCGCGAGCGACGCCGAGGACATCGTCCAGGAGGCCTTCCTGCGGTTCCATCGCGAATCACAACGCGGCACCGAGATCACCTCACCGAAGGCGTGGCTGTCCACGGTTACCACTCGACTGGCCATCAATCACCTCCAGTCCGCCCGCGTGCGCCGCGAGCGCTACGTCGGCACCTGGCTCCCCGAACCACTGTTGACCGAGCCCGAGCCGGAAGGTCTGCATCATGCCGAGACGGCCGACTCGCTTTCGCTGGCCTTCCTTGTCCTGCTGGAAAGCCTTAGCCCGGTGGAGCGGGCGGTGTTCTTGTTGCGGGAGGTGTTCGACTATGAGTACGACCAGATTGCGGAGGCGGTCGGCAAGAGCCCGGAGAACTGCCGGCAGATCGCGGTCCGGGCCCGTCGCCAGGTTGAGGCCAGGAGGCCTCGCTTCGAGGTTTCACGCCGCAAGCGCCAGGAGCTGTCACAGCGATTCTTCGAGGCGGTCGAGGCCGACGACACCCAGGAACTTGTCCAGCTGTTGGCCGCCGATGTGGTCCTATACGGCGATGGCGGCGGCAAAGCGCCCGCCATCCTTGAGCCGCTCTACGGGCGCGACCAGGTCGTCCACCTATTCAGACAGGCCAAAGCCTTCTCCGAGCAGCTGGGGGCGCGCATTGTTCACTACGCCGAAGTCAACGGGCAACCGGGAGCGCTGTACCTGGACACCGACTGGCACCCGGTGCTGGTTGTGTCGCTCGGCATTGCCGATGGCCTAGTCCACACCGTGCACGCCATCACCAACCCCGACAAGCTCCGACACCTCACACCATCAACCAATACCGCCCGAAGCTCACGCCCTGGACCTTCGACCGACGTCGAGGTGCCAGGGTAATGGCTATGAGGACGCTGAGGCTTTCCACGATCGCCGCCCTATGCGCAATCGGCACGGTTATCTGCTTCGCGGCTGGCGGCCTGGCGATGGGTTTCAGCGGTGTGGCGGTTCTGATCCCGGAGACCGGACGGCCAGGCAGGGATTGGATCACTGCAGTGAATGGTGCAGGGGCGTTGTTCTTCGTTGGGGCCTGGTTGGTGATCTTGATGGGGTTTCTGGGGATCGTCGCGCTGGTGGGTTTCTACGAGACCCTCCGAGTGGCTGGGCCGGTGATGGTTCTGGCGCCGATTTTCGGCGCCGTCGGATTGACACTGGTGACTGTCTCGCACCTGATTCCCATCGCGGTGGCCTACGAACTGGTGCCGGCCTACGTCGCCGCGAACCCGGCAGGCCAAGCCACGCTTGGGGAAACTGCCGACTTGTTGGCGGCGATCGCCCTGGTGACCAATGCTGCCGGCAACTTTCTTGGCTGGGGCGTGGTCGTGCCGCTGTATGCGGTGGCGATCCTGACCACCCGAGCCTTGCCGCGCTGGATCGGATGGCTTGGGCTGCTCGTGGGGTTGCTTGCTGGATGGTTGGGGCTGCTCAGTCCGGCATCGTCGGTGATCTCGGCTATCTCCAGCATCGGCTTAATCGGCTTCTTCGTTTTCATGCTGAGCATGGGCATCGCTCTGCTCCGGCGCCGCGCAAAGTCCTCGGCGACCGAGCCATCAGCACAAGAACTGAGCTGAAAACTTGACGCCCACCACCACTGAGACTGCGGGCTTCGACAGCCCCAGCCCGCAATATCTAGGATCACAATATGACAACGCGGGAGATGTCGCCGCGATCCACCGAATCGCTGCCAGCAAACTTGGCGGATGCGACGGCAGACGAGTCCTCGTTGCGCCGTTTCCTGTACGGACTGCCGGGCGTCGATCCGGTAGGAATCGAGCAGCGAGCCGCCGGACTAGCGACACGCTCCATTAAGCGGGCCTCCAAGCTCGCGGCTATCGACATGGCGATCTCAATGGTGGATCTCACGACCCTGGAAGGTGCTGACACCCCAGGCAAGGTGCGCAACCTGGCTCGTAAGGCGATGATGCCTGATCCTGACCGTTCCGAGACCCCTCGCGTCGCGGCGATTTGCGTCTATCCCGACATGGTGCCGACCGCTGTCAGCGAGCTCAAGGGCTCCGGGGTCAAGGTGGCCTCAGTCGCCACTGCATTCCCTTCCGGCCGCTCCAGCCTCGAGGTCAAGCTGGCCGACACCAAGATCGCCGTCGAGAGCGGAGCAGACGAGATCGACATGGTGATCGATCGCGGCGCGTTCCTGGCCGGCCGTTACGGAATCGTCTTCGAGCAGATAGTTGCGATCAAGCAGGCCTGTAGCAGCGCCCGACTGAAAGTGATCTTGGAAACCGGTGAGCTGGCGACCTATGACAACGTCCGCCGTGCCTCCTGGCTTGCCCTGCTTGCTGGCGCGGACTTCATCAAGACCTCAACCGGCAAGATTTCTCCGGCTGCCACCTTGCCCGTTGTCCATGTGATGCTGCAGGCAGTCAAGGACTGGAAGGCCCAGACTGGCGAGCAGCGGGCCGTGAAGCCGGCGGGTGGCATCCGAACGGCAAAAGACGCAATCCGCTATCTGGTAGCGGTTCATGAGGTCGCTGGCCCGGAGTGGATGGATCCCTATTACTTCCGGTTCGGCGCTTCATCAGTGCTCAATGATCTGGTCATGCAACGCCGGACGCAGCTGGACGGCCACTACTCCGGCGCCGACTATGTGACCGTGGATTAGAGAGAGTTTGATCATGGAATGGGAGTACTCCGAGGCGCCCGAGTCGCGTGCCATCGCCGATATCAAAGATCGCTACATGCCGTTCATCGACGGTGCCTTCAAGGAAGGTGGCGGTGAGGATCGAGACACCATCAACCCGGGCACCGGTGAGCGGCTCTCGACGGTCTCGACAGTCAATGCCACAGATATCGACAGAGCTGTGAAGGCCGCTCGTCGGGCGTATGAGAACGTTTGGTCAACCATGCCTGGCGCGGACCGTGGCAAGTACTTGTTCCGGATCGCCCGGGCGGTTGCCGAGCGCTCTCGGGAGCTTGCCGTGGTTGAGACGCTCGACAACGGAAAGCCGATCAAGGAGACCCGGGACTTCGACGTACCAGCCACCGCGCAGCATTTCTTTTATCACGCTGGCTGGGCCGACAAGCTGCAACACCTGGGCCTGGGGCCCGCACCGCAACCGCTCGGTGTTGCTGGGCAGGTCATCCCCTGGAACTTCCCACTGCTCATGGCCGCCTGGAAAATCGCACCTGCGCTGGCGACCGGAAATACCGTGGTGATCAAGCCCGCCGAAACAACCCCGCTTTCGATCTTGGTGCTGGCCGAGATCATTGCCGACGCTGATCTTCCGCCAGGTGTGGTCAACATCATCACCGGAGCCGGCGATGTGGGCTCGATGCTGGTCAACCACGCTGGCATTGACAAGGTCGCCTTCACTGGCTCTACCGCTGTCGGCCGGCGCATTCAACGAGAGCTGGCCGGCACCGGTCGCAAGATCACTCTGGAGCTGGGTGGCAAGGGTGCCAACATCATCTTCGAGGATGCGGCGCAGGATCAGGCTGTAGAAGGCATCATCAACGGCATCTTCTTCAATCAAGGGCAGGTCTGCTGTGCCGGCTCACGGCTGCTGGTTCAGGAATCGATCGCCGATGAGTTCATCGAACGCCTCAAGCAGCGGGTCGAGACGCTGCGGGTCGGCGACCCCATGGACAAGAACACCGATGTTGGAGCGATCAATTCTTCAGTGCAGCTGGATCGCATTACCGCGCTCGTGAACGCCGGCCTTGCCGAGGGCGCTGAGCTGTGGTCCTCGTCGTGCCCGCTCCCGAAGAACGGGTACTACCTCTCGCCGTCCATCTTCACCAGGGCAACGCCATCGATGCGCATTGCTCGCGACGAGATCTTCGGCCCAATCCTTACCACAATGACCTTCCGAACCCCCGATGAAGCGGTGATCAAGGCGAACAACAGCCCGTACGGCTTGTCGGCTGGAGTCTGGACCGAGAAGGGCTCTCGAGCCATGGGGATGGCGGCGGCGCTGCGAGCGGGCGTGATTTGGGACAACACCTTCAATCGGTTCGATCCGACGGCCAGCTTCGGCGGCTATAAAGAATCCGGTTTTGGTCGGGAAGGTGGGCCGTCGGGCCTGGCCGCCTATCTCGATACCGACGATGAGGCGGTCACTCGGTGAGCCACCTGGCAGTCTCCAAGACCTACAAGCTCTTTGTCGGCGGCGCATTCCCGCGTTCGGAGTCGGGCCGCACGTACCAGGCGCACGACAAAAAGGGCAACTTCATGGCCAACGCGGCGCTTGCTTCGCGTAAGGATCTCCGTGATGCCGTCGTTGCAGCCCGCAAGGGTTTCACTACTTGGTCGAAGGCCACGGCATACAACCGGGGCCAAGTGATCTACCGGATCGCGGAGATGCTGGAGGGCCGCCGGACCGAGTTCGTTGAGTTGATCATGATGAGTACCGGCGCCGCCACAACGGATGCCACGGCCGAGGTTAATGCGACGGTTGATCGACTGGTGCACTACGCCGGCTGGACCGACAAGCTGGCCGCGGTGATGGGCAGCACCAACCCGGTCTCCAGCCCGTACTTCTCGTATTCTGTGCCTGAACCGACTGGGGTGGTAGGGATCCTGGCACCGTCCGGATCGCCGCTGCTGGGTTTGATCTCGGTGATCGCTCCAGTGATCACGGGCGGCAATGCCTGTGTGGTGATCGCGGCTGAGCATGATCCGTGCGTCGCGATTACGTTCGCTGAGATTGTCGCAACCTCCGACGTACCGGCGGGAGTGATCAACATTTTGACCGGACGGATTTCCGAACTGGCTCCGCACCTTGCAGCTCACGCCGATGTGAATGCCCTCGACTTGACCGGTGCCGATTCGGAGCTGCGACCGTCTCTGGAGCAGGCTGCAGCTCAAACCGTCAAGCGGGTTTATCTGCCGAAGGGGAAACCGGACTTCACGGGCCCACCAGGCATTGCACGACTCCGTGCGTTCCTCGAGATCAAGACCGTCTGGCACCCAACAGGGGCACTATCCCTCTCGGGTGGCACTTCTTACTAGCCGAGCTGTCGGCTCGCAGAACCACGGAGGCCGAACTCTAGGTTGGCCACTGATTTTCTTGCAAACAACGAGTGCGCGGTACAGGTCTCACCGGGCTAGTGAGGTCGAATAGGAATAGCCGCAGGCTCGCACGAGTTTCGGCCGGCTCAACCACATCTACGCCGCCCAGATCACCACCGACGGCACGCCGCCGGGTACGCGGAACGGGTGAGCACTCGCGATCGCAGGGGATAATTCAGCTGCGAAGGCCCAAGTAGCCGAGCTGATCGACGGCTTCGGCTTCGATGTCGTTGACATCGGCCCGCTCGCCGAGAGCTGGCGCATTCAGCCCGGTCCGCCCGGCTACGTCAAGCGCCTGAATGCCGCAGAACTGACGGCTGTGCTAGCGTCAGTCAAGCGCCGTTGAATCCAACTCCGCTCTTAGACCTCCACCGACAGCGCAGGCTGGGGATTCAGCGCTCGATGGGGGCCCACTCTGGGCCAGTCTCACCCAAACCTTCATCAAGCTTGGAGAAAAGTGGCGTCGGCCGCTGCAGCGGCGTTCCCGGCGTAACGGGACGAGACTCCCAGCGGGCCTGCTCGCTCGCGTAATCGCCCATGATCACCGGGTAATCCGGTTCACCTTCTTCGGTGACCTCCCGGATCTCGGGCTCGGCCGCCCACACTCCCGTGCCGCCCAATGCCTCATGGACCTGTTGTGCCGCATGCGGCAGAAAAGGAGTTAGCAGCGTGTTGGCATCCGAGACCACCTGCAGTGCGGTATGCAGCACCGTGTCACGCCGCGCCGGATCGCCTGAGAGCTTCCACGGCTCGGTGTCTGAGATGTACTTGTTAGCCGCCCCCACCAGCCTCATCGCTTCAGTGATCGCTAGCTTGAACCGATTGCGGCCGAGCAATTCACCTACGGTGTCAAACGCCCGCTGTGACGTGCGCAGCAATTCATGATCAACGTCGAGCAATGTGCCGGGCGACGGGATGGCTTGGTTGTTCTTGTGCGCCATGGAAATCGAGCGGTTCACCAGGTTGCCCCACTCGTTGGCCAGCTCGAAGTTGGTGCGCCGCACGAACTCGTCCCAGGTAAAGTCCGTGTCGGTGGTTTCGGGGCCGGCGACAGCAATGAAATAGCGCAGGGGGTCCGGCCCGAAGTCCCGCAGGAAATCGCCGACATAGATCACGCGGCCGCGGCTCGTGGAAAACTTGGAGCCGCTCATCGTCAAGAACTCGCTGGAGACGATTTCGTCGGGCAACCGCAGCTCACCCAGCGGCCCTACGCTGCCATCATGATCACCATCGCCATTGTGACCGAGCAGGATTCCCGGCCAGATCACGGTGTGGAAGACGATGTTGTCCTTGCCCATGAAGTAGTAGCTGCGGGCGTCCGGGTCAATCCACCACCGCTGCCAGGCGTCCGGATCACCGGTGCGTTTGGCCCACTCGACAGAGGCAGACAGATAGCCGATGACAGCGTCAAACCATACATAGAGTCGCTTCATCGGCTGATCCCGCCAGCCATCTAGCGGTACCGGAACGCCCCAATCAAGATCACGAGTGATCGCTCGGGGTCGTAGATCCTCCAGCAGGTTTTGACTGAACTTCAATACGTTGGGCCGCCAGTCGGTACGCGCGCTCAGCCACTTGCCGAGCGAGCCCGCGAGCGCCGGTAGGTCGAGGAAGAAGTGCTCGGTCTCGACGAACTTAGGGGTTTCCCCATTGATCCTGGAAATCGGATTGATCAGATCGACTGGATCAAGCTGGTTGCCGCAGTTGTCGCACTGATCTCCGCGCGCACTGGGATAGCCGCAAATCGGGCAGGTGCCTTCAATGTAGCGATCCGGCAAGGTCCGACCGGTCGACGGACTCACTGCTCCCATGGTGGTCTGGGGCACCACATAGCCGTTCCGGTGCAGCCCCAGAAAAAGATCTTGAACTACCGCGTAGTGGTTGAGCGTTGTAGTGCGGGTAAACAAGTCATACGACAACCCAAGATCACGCAGATCGTTGACGATCACTCGGTTGTACTTGTCCGCCAGCTCACGAGGACTGAGCCCTTCGCGTTCGGCTTGAACCAAGATCGGTGTCCCGTGCTCGTCGGTCCCAGACACCATCAAGACCTCGTGCCCGCTCATCCGCAGATAACGCGCGAAGATGTCTGAGGGAACCCCGAAGCCTGAGACATGACCGATATGGCGAGGGCCGTTGGCGTACGGCCACGCCACTGCGGTCAGGACACGCGAACTCATGGGCTAAACCCTAGCCCGGTGCGACACCTGGACCTGTGGTGTTTCAATCCAGCAGACGTGCTGCTATCAGCGTGCGCTCCAATCCATGATGCGTTCTACAAGAGCCTTCCGTACCTGGTACGGCGCGAAGACGCTCTTGGCCGCGTTGAGGGTGAGGCGGCGTACGTCGGAAAGTGTGTAGTCGAAGGCGTCGGCGAGAAGGCTGAACTCCTTGGTCACAGTGGTCCCGCTCATCAGGCGGTTGTCGGGGTTGACCGTCACCCGGTAGCCGAGCTGATCGAGGCGATTGATGGGATGCTCGGCGATCGAGGTCACCGTGCCGGTCTGAACATTGGAGGAGGGGCACATCTCCAGCGGGATCTGTGCGTTGAGCAGGTACGCCGCGAAGTCGCCGACCGTAGTGGCGCCGCCATCTGTTACCTGGATGTCCTCCATGATGGCGACGCCGTGGCCGACCCGGTTCGCCCCGCAGACCTGCACCGCCTCCCAGATGGAGCGGCATCCATCGGCCTCGCCGGCATGAATTGTGTAGTAGGCGTTCTGACGCCGCAGCAGCCGAAAGGACTCCAAAAACCGGGACGCCGGATGGCCCTTCTCTTGCCCAGCGATGTCGAAACCAGCGACGCCGTCGTGGCGATAACGCAGCGTTAGCTCGGCGATGTCACGAGTAGGTTCAGACTGCCGCATGGCAGTAAGCAGCTGGCGTACTTCAATCTGTCTCCCCCGCTGGAGGCACGCCGCCATCCCTTCGGCTAGGCCGTCGCGAACGGCTTCAACGGCCTCGGCCTCGGTCAACCCGGCCCGCAGATGCTGCTCGGGCGCCCAGCGGGTCTCGCCATAGATCACTCCATCCGCAGCGAGGTCCTCGACAAACTCCCTGGCAACCCGGCGCAGATTAGGCGCCGTCTGCATCACGGCAAGCGTCTGATCAAAGGTGTCCAGATAGCGTTCTAAAGACCCCAAGCTGGCTGATTCGACGAACCATCGACCAAGATCATCGGCATTACAAGCGGGCAGCTCGTGCCCGATGTCGGATGCCAGCTCGATGATCGTCTGTGGTCGCAGTCCACCATCCAGATGATCGTGGAGTGATACCTTCGGGAAGTCTCCGAGCGCTTCCAGTTCCAGATTCATGATCGACGCCTGGCAAGATCACGAGCGCTGAAGGCCTGCGGCAACACATCACTCATCGGCTGGATGCCGGTCGGCGTGTCGACCAGGCACTCGGCGCCGCCATGCTCCCAAAGCAGCTGCCGGCATCTACCGCATGGCATCAGAGCAGACCCGGTTCCGTCGACACAGGCGAAAGCGATCAGCCGTCCGCCCCCGCTGGCGTGCAGCGCGGATACCAGTCCGCACTCGGCGCAGAGGCTGGCCCCGTAGGAGGCGTTCTCCACATTGCAACCGGTGACTATCCGCCCGTCATCGACGAGCGCCGCGGCACCGACCGGAAAGCCGGAGTATGGCGCGTACGCCTGCTGGCTGGCCTCTCGGGCTGCGGCTCGGAGCTGGTCCCAGTCGATGGCCTCGCGCCCTTCGACAGGCGCCGTCCTGAGCTCGTCGACGGGCTCAGGGCGCATTGGGGTGGGATCAGAGCTCATCTCTACGGAATCAGGGCACATGGTTACTTTTCAAAGGGAATGCCATCGGCGGCGGGCGGTCTGACCCGACCCACCAGGCCGGCCACCGCGATGATCGTAGCGACATACGGCAAGATCAACAAAAACTGGCTGGGCATCGGCGTGCTCAAGGTCTGTAGCTGCGAAGCCATCTGAGTCACGAAGCCGAAGAGCAGACACATGATCGCCGCCAGCACTGGATGCCAGCGGCCCATGATCACCGCAGCAAGCGCGATGAAGCCGTTGCCGACGGTGAATTCTTTGTTGAAGGAACCGGTGGAGGCGAGGGTAAAGAAAGACCCACCGAGGCCGCCGAAAACCCCGCCCGCCAGCACCGCTGACCACCGGATGCCTCCCACGCTGATGCCGACTGTATCGGCAGCCTCCGGATGCTCGCCGACGGCTCGGATTCGCAGGCCCCAGGTTGTCCGGTAGATCACCAGCCAGACAACGGCAACCGAAATCGCGGCCAGGTACGCCAGCACGTTCTGCTCGAACAGCACCCGGCCGAAAAACGGGATCTTCGACAAGCCCGGAATTGGGATCGGTTCTAGCACCGGTGCCGAGTTGTACTTGATCGACGCCGGCTCCACCAGTTGATCAAAAAGAAAGCCCGTGACTCCGACGGCCAGCAGATTGAGCACCACGCCTAGCACTACCTGATTGACCAGATAGTTGATCGAGAAGACGGCTAGCAGCGCAGCCATAGCCAGGCCGGACGACACGGCAGCGAGAATCGCCGCTGTGGCTGACTGGGTCAGGCTGCCAACCACGGCCGCTGCGAAGGCCGCCGACAGAAACTGACCCTCGATCGAGACGTTGACCACTCCGGACCGCTCGCACAACACGCCGCACAGTGCACCGAAGACCAAAGGTGTAGCCAGCGACAAGGTGCCAGCGAACTGGTTGCTGACCGGGAACGGCAGTTCACGACCAGACGCTGCCCAAGTCAGAAAGCCCATGACGACAGCCAGTCCTGCCACGGCCCCTGCCAACACCGGCCACCTACCCCGCATTCGTCCAGACAGATAGCCGGCGGCGGCTGACAGACACAGCAGGGCACAGACGAAGACGGTGGCGAAACCAGGCACTGTCACCGTCGGCAGCTGCACAACGTCAAAAGCGTCGGAGAGGGCAAAGCGGGCGCTACCGCTCGTGGAAGCCAGACCGATCAGGAGTAGCACGCCAACCACCGCAATGAGCACCCCAGTAGAGATGCGCTGACGTCGCTTCTGTGGAGTTTCGATGCGGGCCGATTCGGTACGCGGCGGGGCCTGCTCGACGGTATCGATGCTCACGCCAGACCTCCTTCCGGCACCGGTCCGAGCGCCCGAGTCTTGCGAGGCTTGAGGAAGGGCACGATCTTGGTGACCAGGCTGGGAGCCGCGACGAACAGCACGATCAGGGCCTGCAAGACCAATGTCAGGGTAAGCGGGGTCTGGGCGATGCTCTGCATTGCGAGCCCGCCAGCGTGTAGTCCTCCGAACAGCAGGCCGGCGAGAACGATGCCAAGTGGCTTGGACCGGCCGAGCAGCGCAACGGTGATCGCATCGAATCCAATGGAACCGACGATTCCGAGCGACAGCGGCACAGGCAGGCCGGAGGCACTCGGGCCAAGGGCGGCCTGCACCCCTGCCAGGCCAGCCAACGCGCCCGCCAGAAACATCGTGATCATCGTCGTGCGCGCCACGCTCATGCCGGCGGTGGCTGCAGCGCTGGGGTTGGCACCAACAGCCCTGATCATGAAGCCGGTGGTCGAGCGGTCCAGGATCCACCAGACCGCTACCGCGGCGAGCAGTGCCAGGACGAACCCCAGATGCAGTTGGCCCCCCTCTAGCCGCGGCATGGTGGCGTTCCAGTCCACGATTGGAGAAATCGGGTCCGTCCGGCCAGGCCGCTGAAATGCGGCCGTGGTGAGCAGGAACGCCAGCAGGCCCGCGGCGATGTAGTTCATCATGATCGTCACGATCACCTCATGGGCGCCGGTCTTCGCCTTCAGCCAGCCGACAATGCCGCCCCAGAAAGCGCCACCGAGCAATCCACCAAGAATGGCTACGCTGAGGTGGATGACTGGCGGCAAGTGCCAGGTGAAGCCGATGTAGGCAGCCACCATGGCGCCAAGAATCGCCTGTCCCTGAGCGCCGATGTTAAACAAGCCAGCGCGGAAGGCCAATCCCACCCCAAGGCCGGCGCAGATCAGTGGCGCCGCCTGCGCGGTCGTCTCGGTGATCGGCCCGTAGCCGCCAAGCGCACCTTTGATCAATGCCGCGTACGCGCTACTGACCTTGTCCCAGGAAGCGATCAGCGCATCCGAGGGCCGGGCGAAAAAGTACGCGAACTTGCTGCGCACTTCGGTGTCGGAAAAGATCATCAGCAGCGCACCCACGATGAAGGCCAATACGATCGATGCCACTGTGGTCAACACGTCCGACCAGGGGATGGCGATCTTCGGCTTACGCCGCTCAGGATTCATGCGACGTTTCCTCAAGACTCGCCTCTAAGGCTGCGTCCTCTTCGGCAAGCGTGGTCAAGGATGCAGTAGCTAGAGCCTCCTCAGGTGGAATGCCGGCCATCATGAGGCCGAGCACCTCACGGGATGTGTCGTGCGGCACGATGCCGACGATGCGTCCCCGATACATCACCGCAATCCGATCGGCCAAGGCAACGACTTCGTCAAGCTCTGTTGAAATGATCACAACCGCGGTGCCACGGTCTCGCTCTTCGATCAGCCTTTTATGGACGAACTCGATGGCTCCTACGTCCAGCCCACGCGTCGGCTGGCAGGCGACCAACAGCGCGAGCGCCCGGGACAGTTCACGGGCCAGGACCACTTTTTGCTGATTGCCGCCCGACAGCTCGGACACCGATGCCTCGATGGATTGGGTACGGATATCGAACTCGGAGACCCGGTGAGTAGCGTTCTGCCGCACTTTCGACAGATTCAGGGCGATGCCCCGCGCGTACGGATGGTCGTCAAAGTGGTTCAAGATCAGATTCTCGGCGATGGTGAAAGTCCCGACGCAGCCATCCTGCTTTCGATCTTCGGGGACGAACCCAAGCCCGGCGTCAATCGTCTCCTTCGGCGACAGCCCGGTCAGTGGCTTTTCGTCCAGACGGATCGAGCCTTTCATGACCGGCGTTACGCCGAGCAGCGCCTCAGCCAGTTCCGTCTGGCCATTGCCTTGGACGCCGGCGATGCACACAATCTCGCCGCCGAACACCTCTAGATCAAGACCCTGCACGGCCACCGTGCCGTTCGGCCTGGCAACCCAAAGCCCCTGGACGACCAGTCTCGGCTGCGCTGTAGGCGATGCCGGCTTCTTTTCCACAACCAGCTGGACATGACGGCCCACCATGAGCTCTGCCAGGTCCGACTCGGAGTCGGTCGGCTTCGCCGTACCGACCACCTTGCCGTGCCGGATCACGGTGATTTTGTCAGCGATCTCCCGCACTTCGCGCAGCTTGTGAGTAATGAACACGATCGCCTTGCCTTCATCCCGTAGGGAACGCAAGACCGCTATCAGGTGGTCTGTTTCCTGTGGTGTCAGCACTGCAGTCGGTTCGTCCAAGATCAGGTACTTGGCATCATTGGCGAGCGCCTTCAAGATCTCGACTCGCTGTTGGACACCTACCGGAAGCTCCTCAACCAACGCGTCAGGATCAACATCTAGCCCGTAGCGTTCCGACAGCCGTTGGACGGTACGCCGTGCCTGACTCATATTGAGCAGGCCAGCGGTGCTGTCCTCCCGGCCGAGGATGAGGTTCTCGGCGACGGTGAAGACATCCACCAGCATGAAGTGCTGGTGCACCATGCCGATCCCGGCGGCAATGGCCTCCTTGGGGGTTTCATGGGCATGCTCGACGCCGTCGATGGAAATCGTGCCTTCGTCGGGCCGTAGCAGCCCGTAGAGCACGTTCATCAGCGTCGTCTTGCCAGCCCCGTTTTCACCAAGCAGGCAATGGATTTCCCCAGGAGCAATGTCCAAGTCGATCGAGTCGTTGGCAACCAGGTCGCCGAACCGCTTGGTGATCCCCCGCAGGCGAAGGCCAGTTCCGACCGCGGGGGGCGAGGTCGGTGTCACCTCTCAATCATGCCGACGGCTGCGACTTAGACTCGATCGTGATCTTGCCGCTAATGATGTCGGCCTTGAGCGCGTCTAGCTCGGACTTCAGCTCCGCGGGAACCTTGGATTCGAATTCGTGGAATGGCGCCAGGCCGGTGCCGGCATTCTCCAGAGTGCCCACGTAGGGCTCATTGGAGAATGCGCCGTCCTTCGCAGCCTTGATGGTGTCCCGTACCGCCACATCCATGACCTTGTTGACACTGGTGATGATGTTGGAGCAGTACGTCTCCGCGCTCACGCAACCATCGGTGTCCACCCAGATGGCATTGACCTTGCCGCCGCTGACTTTGGTGGCCTGCAGCGCACCGAGGCCTGCTGGGCCGGCGACCGGAAAGATGATGTCAGCGCCCTGGCTGATCAAGCCCTCTGCTGTACGCTGCCCGCCTTTAATGTCATCGAAGTCACCGGTGAACTGTCCGTCCTGCTTGGCTGCATCCCAGCCGAGAAGCTGCACATCAGTACTCTTCTGCTGGTTGTAGTAGTCCACGCCTTGGCTGAAGCCGTCCATGAAGATCGTGACTGTTGGGAGCTTGACGCCGCCGAAGGTGCCGAGCTTCTTGGTTTTCGTCATGCCAGCCGCCAGGTACCCGGCAAGGAAGCTCGACTGAGCTGTATTGAAAAGCAGCGGCTTGAGGTTGGTGACAGCCGGGTAGGTCTTCGGGTCGTTGTTGTCGACAATGGCGAACTCCACATCGGGGTTCTTCTTGGCGGCGGCAAGAGTGTCGTCGCTCAGCAGGAAGCCCGCGGTGACGATCATGTTGCAGTTTGCGTCCACCATGGACTGAATGTTCTTCGCGTAGTCGGCGGTTGAGTTCGACTCGACCTCACCGGTCTCGATGCCGAGCTCGGCCTTGGCGTCGAGCAGACCCTTGTGTGAGGTCTCGTTGAAGGACTTGTCGTCGAAGCCACCATCGTCGGAAACCATGCACGCCTTGAAACCAGCACCACCTGGCGCTGTAGCGCTCGGGCTTTCGGCCGGTGCTGAGGCGCCACCGGTCCCAGGCGCCTCAGCGCAGCTTGTCAGTGTCAAAGCAGCCGCGCAGACGAGCGCGCCGGCCAGAGTGAGGATTTTCTTCACGTCATGCCTCCCATGGCAGCAGGGTTCGCAATCTTTCAGGCACTGCTGCGCCCGACCAAAGCTCGCTGCGGAACTTCGTCGCCCCAACCCCCTTAGGCAATGGATCCCGCCGTGGTCGGGGCTGGACCGACTCTAGCTCCGACAACGCGGGCGCCGGGCTGGTGGCTGATAAGGAGTCGGCCCCCAGTTCCGTACGCGCTTTGCTAGCCGTGCTGCGAAACGACCGTCAGATCAGGTTTCGGTGGGTCGTTTTGACGGCTGTGCTGCGAAACGTACTCGGAATCGGGTCCCGCTCAGATCGCCGACCGCTCGAACGTAGTGGCGACCTCGGCGAGAACCTTGAGACCAATTGGGATGCAGGCCTCGTCCACAACAAAGGTCGGCTGGTGAATGTCCGGGCAGGCCTGGCCGGGTGTTCGGACGCCGAGCCGCGCAAGGGCACCTGGAACCTGCTGCAGCATCCACGAGAAGTCTTCGCCGCCGAGAGACTGTTCGGTTGTCGTTACCGCATCCGGCCCGAGCATCTCTTCAGTTGCCCTAGTAAGTCGGCGTATCCCGCGTGCATGGTTGACCGCCGGCGGCACCCCGTCGGTAACGGCGACATCGACCTCAACTCCGAACGGTCGCACGATCTCCGCGGCCAACTCGGGGATGAGCTGCTTGGCTAGCTGCCACCCGTGGGCATCGAGCGCCCGTAGCGTCCCTACGATCTCCCCAGTTCCTGGGATGGCGTTTGCCACCGAACCGGCATGGATGGATCCCCACATCAGCGAGACGCCGCTGCGCGGATCGATGCGGCGGGACAGCAGCAGCTGTGTCATTGTCGCGAGCGCGCCGAGAGCACCAACGACGTCCTGGGTCAGCTGTGGCCTCGAGGTGTGGCCGCCGATGCCCCTCAACACGATGTTGACTTGATCAACCGCTGAGGTAATGGGTCCCACTTTGAGGGCGATCCGACCGACGTCGGTGCGGGGGTCGCAATGCAACGCATAGATCTCGGTCAAGTCGTGCAGTACGCCGCCCTCGATAGCGTCGAGCGCTCCGCCCGGGCTGGTTTCCTCAGCCGGCTGGAAGATCAGCCGGACGCCGCGGTTTAGCAAATCAAGATCACGAAGCCGGGACAATACGATCCCGACCCCAAGCAAGATCGCGGTGTGGACGTCATGCCCGCAGGCGTGGCACACTCCGGGGTTCTTTGAGGCGTAATCGACGTTCTTGCCATCAGGAATCGGCAAGGCGTCAATATCGGCACGCAGACCGACGAGGCCAGAGGAGTCGTCATAGCCGCCCGGCAGCACATCGCAATACGCGCCGGTGCCAATCGGCAGCACCTTCGCTACCAGGCCAGCACGCTCGAGCTGGTCGACGATCAGGGCGGTGGTGCGATGCTCGTGGTTACCGATCTCCGGATGGGCATGGATATCGCGCCGGATCGCGATCAGTCGCTCGTTCAGCGCGCTGGCTATGCGGTTGATCTCGGCGCGTCGGGCGGCATCTGAGTCGGATACGGGCATCTCGCTCAGTCTTTCACGTCAAGCACTACCAAGTCGGTAGCGTTTCGAGTCGTAACCAGGTAGAGCTGCGAGTTGTAACAAAACCGTCGCGGGAATCCGCCCAATGCGCGCTGAGCCCTTCGACAGGCTCAGGACGGCGCTTGTCGCAGCGCAGTGGCGCCAGCAGCTATATATCAGTTGGCCGGTGGATACCCCAGACCTGCCGCAACGCATCGCAGACTTCACCAACAGTGGCTCGTTGCCGAAGCGCTTCCTTCAGCGGGTACAGCACGTTGCCGGTGCCGCGGGCCACCGCCCGAACTTCGTCCAAGGCGGCGTCAACAGCAGCTTGATAACGATTGGTGCGTAGCACGGCGAGCTTGGCGGCCTGTTTCGCCTCGATCGCCGGATCAACTCGCAACGGCTCGTATGGCTCCTCCTCGTCAAGGACAAACCGATTCACACCCACCACGACACGTTCTCCAGCGTCGATCTCCCGTGCCACCTGATACGCCGAGCGTTCGATCTCGAGCTTCTGAAAACTCTGTTCGATCGCTGACACGGCACCACCGCGGTCGGCGACCTCTTGCATAAGGCGGCGGGCCGCTGCCTCGATGTCATTGGTCAACGACTCGACGGCGTAGGAGCCGGCAAAGGGATC
Organism: Propionibacteriaceae bacterium; assembly: GCA_035253925.1. GTDB lineage: Bacteria > Actinomycetota > Actinomycetes > Propionibacteriales > Propionibacteriaceae > Microlunatus. The sequence goes on along the minus strand of DATFBI010000027.1, from coordinate 12,217 downwards.
CACCGTCTTCGTCACGTCGGTCTCGTGAGCCAGCACCTGCTGGGTGCGGAGCGCAAGCCGGGCGGCTTTAGGCGTCGGCAGCGCGATGGCCTCGTCGTAGGCGTTCGTATGCAGCGATTGGGTACCTCCCAGCACCGCGGCCAGCGCCTGCACGGCGACCCGGACCAGATTGACCTCTGGTTGCTGAGCCGTCAATTGCACACCCGCCGTTTGGGTGTGGAAGCGGAGCATCATCGATCGCTCTTCGCGAGCGCCGAACTCCTCGCGCATCAGCCTTGCCCAGATCCGGCGCGCTGCGCGGAATTTGGCTACCTCCTCCAACACGGTGGTGCGGGCGACGAAGAAGAATGACAGTCGCGGCGCGAAGTCATCCACGGCAAGTCCAGCCGCCAAAGCCGCCTCCACGTAGGCAATGCCATTGCTCAGTGTGAATGCGATCTCTTGCGCCGGCGTCGCCCCCGCCTCGGCCATGTGGTAGCCCGATATCGAGATGGTGTTCCAGCGCGGCAGTTGATCATGGCAGTAGGCGAAGGTGTTACTGACCAGCCGTAGTGACGGCGCGGGCGGAAAGATGTAGGTACCGCGCGCGATGTACTCCTTGAGGACGTCGTTTTGGATGGTCCCCGAGAGAACCGTGGGAGAAATGCCCTGCTCCTCTGCGACCAACTGGTACAGCAGCAACAGCACAGCGGCAGGGGCGTTGATCGTCATTGATGTCGAAACCTGGTCGAGGTCAATGCCGGAGAACAGTTCACGCATGTCCTCGATCGAGTCGATCGCCACTCCTACTTTGCCGACCTCACCTGCGGCGATTGGCGCGTCGGAGTCATAACCCATCTGGGTCGGCAGATCAAAGGCGACGGACAGGCCTGCCGTCCCATGCTTGATCAACTCCCGGTAGCGGGCGTTGGACTCCGCAGCCGTACCGAAGCCGGCGTACTGACGCATGGTCCACGGCCTGGTGGTGTACATCGACGGGTAGATGCCGCGCGTGTAGGGGTAGTGTCCCGGCTCCCCGAGACCGTGATCAGGATCGAAGTCAGCAAGGTCGTCGGGCCCGTAAACCGCCTGGAACGGCGTCCCTGATTCGGTCTGTGCACTCACTCGGGCATCGTCGCACGCGCTTTTTGTGCCCTGCTCGCGCATCGCGCGCGGAGCCCGCCGCCGTCGTCGTCGCTCGCAGAGGAAACCGCGCCTCTGCTCACAGCTAAACCTCAAACTCGGACGGAACTCTGGACCAGGGCGACTGCGGATTGGATCATGCGGACCGTCTCGGCCTGCCAATTGGGCTCCTGGCCACGATAAGGGCCGGTGGCGAGCGACACGATGACTCCAGCAGCACGTAGCCGCAGCTCTGCAGGATCAACCCGGGTGTCGAAGACCTGCAGCCAGAGATTGATCAACCGCGTCAAGCTGGCCGCCTGTTCGGCCGTCATCCGTTGCATCGTGGAGAGATGGGCGATCATGCAGGCAAGATCATCAGCACGCCTCCCCGGGCCGATTGTGTCGATGTCCAGTACGCCGGTGATCTGACCGTTCGAGACGAACAGCTGGCCCTCGTAGAAGTCGCCGTGGGTTGGTTCCATGCCGGGCGGTAGACCGGCAAGGCCGCTGGAGACCTGCCCGATTAGCCAACGCAGCTGCGAGCCCAGCACCGGCAGCGCGGCCGCAATCATTTCCGCGTACGTCGCCACGGCACCGGTCCAGGGCGGTCGTCGAGGCAGCGTAACTACCGATGTGGGCAACGAGTCCAGCAACATGATCAAACTCTCGGCCGTGCAAGGCATGGCCTCGTCGAAGATCGCTTGGGTCAACGGCCGGCCCGGCACCTGCGGCAGCACCAGAATGAAATCGGCTGTTGCAGCTGCCACCACCGCCGCCGGGAATCGAGCACGGCGGAGCAGCTCGTGCCGCTGCAGCGTCGGCCCATAGACCGACTCGCGTAGCACCTTGACGAAGTACGTATGGGGCCCGCTGCTGGTTGTGATCACAGCCTTGAGTACGGCACGTCGCCGCGGTCGGTAACTGATCATTTCCAGCGCGATGTTGTCGCCCGTCACAGGATGATCAAGAACGCGATGTTCATTAAACAGCGCGGCTAGCCCGTTGGGCACCGCAGCCCGTCGCAAGCCCGGCAGATCGGGATCATCTGGGTAGAGCCAAACCGCAACTTCGCGGTCTCCGTCGCCGAAGATCATGGCGCGTTCGTCGTTGCCGCTCCGGCCACCGACGCGCGCACTGGCGCCCAGGAGCTCGGTACGGCGTCCGGTCGGCCAATCAACGGCTGCGGAATATGTCGCCGTCGTAGAGTGCCTCGGATTGCTATCCACATGATCCAGCCGCCAGGAAACCAGACTGCCACCGGCATGCTCTATAGCGGCCGAGAGCAGATCCTTGACCTCGGCCGACGTTAACAAAGTCGACCCGTCGGGGTCACCCGAAGCGGTCACGTGCCCGATCTTTACATACTGCTCAGAGCGCACCTGAAGACTGAGGATGGAAGCATGGCTATGTGACAGTTGCTCTCACCATCTTGGCTCTGGTTGCCACGGTGCTCGCCGTGACGGCGTTGGCTAATCGGATCAGGTTTTCTGCGCCGCTATTACTCATGCTTGTTGGCATCGGGCTGTCCTTCCTGCCACGTGTCCCTATCCCCGAGCTGACCTCCGACCTCGTATTGTTCGGCTTCTTGCCGCCATTGCTCTACGCCGCAGCCATTCGCACCTCGGTAATCGACTTCCGCGCCAATCGTCGATCTATCGCGCAACTCTCCGTGCTGCTGGTCGTCGTGACTGCCTTGGGAGTTGGTCTGATCGCTTGGCTGATCTTGCCGCTGAGCTTCTCGGTGGCATTTGCCCTAGGTGCCGTGGTGGCGCCGCCTGATGCCATCGCTGCCACCACAATCGCCCGCCGGGTCGGACTACCCCGGCGCCTGGTGACGATCTTGGAAGGCGAGTCCCTGGTCAACGATGCTACCGCCATCACCTGCCTGCGAGTGGCCATTGTCGCGATTGGCGGCACGATTACCGCGAGTCAGGCCACCGTCGGATTCCTGATCGCAGCGTTGGGCGGAATTGCGGTTGGCCTCGTAGTGGCGCTAATTGTGATTCCCATCCGAGCACGGATTACTCAACCGGTCTTTGACAATGCAATATCGCTCCTGGTGCCGTTCGCGGCCTACCTGCCAGCCGAGGAAATCAATATCGGGGGATTTCACGGCTCCGGTGTCATCTCCGTTGTGACTGCGGGGTTGATCCTCGGCCATAAGTCACCGGTCATCCAGACCGGCCAGTCGCGGCTGAGCGAACGAGTGAACTGGGCCACTATCGAGTTTCTGCTCGAGAACACCGTCTTCTTGATGATCGGCTTGCAGGCCCGCCGGATCATTGAGGCGAACTATGAATCGCACCTTTCGGGAGTACAGATCGCCGGGTTCTGTGCAGCGGTCCTGGGCGGTGTCATCGTCATCCGCCTGTTGTGGGTCCTCGGCACGCGACCTTTCCTGTTCCGTCGGGACCGGGATGCCGGTGACGCCCCAGTTCCGTGGTCGTATGCCTTAGTGATCGGCTGGGCGGGGCTTCGGGGGGTGGTGACTCTGGCCGCTGCCTTCTTGATTCCCGAAGGAGTTCCCTTCCGGGAGACGTTGATCTTGGCCGCAATGGTGGTCACGGCCGGGACGTTGCTGCTGCAAGGACTGACGCTACCGTTCTTGGTCCGGGCGTTGGGACTTCGAGGTCCTGACCCCCGCTCGGACGCATTGCAGGCTGCCCACGTGCTGCAGACATCCAGCAATACCGCTATTGCCAACCTTGACGAGATCGTGGGTCCCAATGACTCACCTGAGACTGTGCAGTTGCTCCGCGACCGCATCGCAGCCAGACCCAATGCCCTATGGGAAAAGCTTGGTAGGCCAGGCGACGACGAAACACCGGCGGAGGAGTATCGCCGGCTGCGGCTCAAGACTATCGATATCGAACGCAATGAGGTTTTGAAGATTCGCTCCAGCGGCACGGTCGACCACGACATCATCGAGGAGGTACTCGGCTCGTTCGATATCGAGGAATCGATGCTGACAATCGCCACGGAGCGGTCGGATCGGCTCGAAAGCGAGACGGTGGCTACGCCGGCGGTCGCGGCTGGCCCCTGCAATCACTTGGAGCACGCTCCGGCAGAGATGCGGCCGAACGGGTCGGCGATCTGCGAGGACTGCATCCGCGAGGGCACGCGTACGGTGCACCTGCGGATCTGTCTCAGCTGCGGCAAAGTCGCATGCTGCAACTCCTCGGTCGGCCGGCATGCCGAGCGGCACTTCACGCTGACTCATCATCCAGTGATGCGCAGCTTCGAGCCGGGCGAGTCCTGGCGCTGGTGCTACGTCGATGAACAGATCGGTTAATGCTTAACGCCCTGCAAGCTACATCCCGCTACGCCAGCCCGACTTTCGCGTAGACATCGGCGAGCGTTGCGCTGGCTACTTCTCGGGCTCGGTCGGCTCCCTTGGCCAAGATCGACTCCAGCTCGCCGCGCTCATCCAGCAGCTCGAAGGTCCGATTGCGGTATGGCACTGCAAACGCCGTGACGGCATCTGCGACGGCATTCTTCAGGTCCCCGTAGCCGCGCCCTCCAAACTGCTGCACCAGCGCGTCGATCGAAGTACCTGTCAATGCCGCCAAGATTGTGAGCAAATTGGAGACCCCGGGCTTGTTCACCTCATCGAAGATGATCTCTCGACCGGAATCGGTAACCGCTGATTTGATCTTTCGGACATTGATTGCGGGATCGTCCAGCAGCTCGATGATCCCGGTTGGTGAGGATAGCGACTTGCTCATCTTGCTCTGGGGCTCAGCAAGATCAGCAATTCGGCCGACTGAGGCCAGGATGTACGGCTCTGGCACCACAAAGGTCTGGCCGTAACGGGAATTGAAACGAGTTGCCAGATCCCGGGTGAGTTCGAGATGCTGCCGCTGATCCTCCCCCACAGGCACTTGGTCGGTCTGGTACAGCAAGATGTCGGCGGCCATCAGCACCGGATACGTGAACAACCCCACATTGGTCGCCTCGGGCCCCATCTTGGTGGCCTTGTCCTTGAACTGTGTCATCCGCTGCGCCTGGCCGTACCCGGTCATGCAGCCCAGCACCCAGCTGAGCTGGGTGTGTTCTGGCACCTGGGATTGCCGGAACACCGTTGCCTTACTCGGGTCAATACCTGCAGCCAGCAGTTGCGCCGCACTGCGCAAGGTACGCTCCTGCAACACCTGAGGCGCAGTGGGAACGGTCAGCGCGTGCAGATCGGCGATTCCGTAGAAAGCTTCATGATCTTCTTGCAGCGGTACCCATTGACGCAGCGCGCCGAGGAAGTTGCCGAGGTGAAGGGATTCCGCGGTGGGCTGAGCCAGGGAAAGCACGCGCGGTCTGCCGGCACTGCTATGTGAGGGCATGAGGTACAGAAGTTCCTTTCAAGATCGCGCCTGAGCTGCGAGCGTCGGTCGGCGTCATTGTTCCACGCTCACGACTGCGGCCTGCAGCTATTTCGAGTGTGCAACGGCCTGAGGTCGTGGGTATGTAGGCCCAAAGTCCCTCGTCTGGTCACGACGAAACCGGAATGCTGGCGTTGACGAACGGAGCAGAGCATGGCACTCAGGACAGTCCCAAGTACAACGAAGAACCGGTCAAAGAAATCAACTGAAGACCAGGCGGAAAGCGCCAGGCACGCCGCTCCTTTGTCCGAAGACGAGCTTCGCCGGATGGATATGTGGTGGCGCGCAGCCAACTACCTGTCGGTCGGCCAGATCTACTTGATGGACAATCCGCTGCTGCGGGAGCAGCTGGAGGCCGAGCATGTCAAACCACGGCTCCTCGGACACTGGGGCACCACGCCGGGCCTGAATTTCATCTATGCCCACCTCAATCGCGCAATTACCCAGCGCGACCTCGACATGATCTACATCATTGGCCCCGGGCACGGCGGCCCATCGCTGGTAGCCGCGGCATGGCTCGAGGGCACCTATTCCGAGGTCTATCCCAATATCACCTTCGACGCCCGGGGGATGAAGCGGCTCTTTATTCAGTTCTCCTTTCCAGGCGGGATTCCCAGTCATGTGGCTCCAGAGACGCCTGGGTCGATCCATGAGGGCGGCGAGCTGGGTTATGCGATCTCCCACGCGTACGGCGCGGCTTTTGACAATCCCGATTTGATCGTGGCCTGCATCGTAGGCGACGGCGAGGCAGAGACCGGGCCGCTAGCAACGTCCTGGCACTCCAACAAATTCTTGAATCCAGTGGGAGACGGCGCGGTGCTCCCGATCTTGCATCTCAACGGCTACAAGATCGGAAACCCGACCGTCCTGGCCCGTATACCGAGTGATGAGCTCCATCAATTGATGCGCGGATATGGCTACGAACCATACGAGGTCGCCGGCGATGACCCGGCGACGATGCATCAGGAGTTTGCCGCGGTCTTGGATGTCTGCCTCGATCGCATTGCCGAAATCCAACGCGACTATCGAGAGGGCGGCGCATCCGGTCGTCCGAGCTGGCCAATGATCATCTTGCGCTCACCCAAAGGTTGGACGGGTCCGGAGAAGATCGACGGGAAGCTCGTCGAGAATTATTGGCGCAGCCATCAGGTGCCGTTCTCCGACACTCGGCAGAACCCCGCACATCTGAAGGAACTGCAGAAGTGGTTGGAGTCATACGGACCGGAAGAGCTGTTTGATTCCGACGGTCGGCCGGTGCCTGAGATCGCAGATCTCCATCCGGTAGGCGAGCGTCGCATGAGCGCCAACCCGCACGCCAACGGCGGCGGATTGCGACGACCGCTGCGGATGCCGGACTTCCGCGACTATGAGGTCGAGATCGACAGGCCGGGTCACACTGTTACGGAAGCAACCCGGGTTATGGGCACCTTCCTGCGTGACGTCGTCAAGCTGAATGAGGATCACCGGAACTTCCGGCTCTTTTCACCCGACGAAAACAACTCCAACCGCTGGCAGGATGTTCTGGAAGTCACCAATCGGACGTGGCTAGCTGAAACGTACGATTACGACGATCATTTGGCTCCTGATGGCCGGGTCATGGAGATCCTCTCCGAGCACACGATTCAAGGTTGGCTGGAGGGATACCTGCTCACCGGTCGGCATGGATTCCTGTCAACATACGAGGCCTTCATTCACATCGTCGACTCGATGTTCAACCAGCACGCCAAGTGGCTGAAGGTGACCGACGACATCGAGTGGCGCCGTCCGATCTCCTCACTCAACTACCTGTTGTCCAGTCATGTGTGGCGTCAAGATCACAACGGGTTCTCCCATCAAGATCCCGGCTTCATTGATCATGTGATGAACAAGAAGGCCGAGATCGTACGGGTCTATCTCCCGCCAGATGCCAACACGCTGCTCTCCACAACCGACCATTGCCTGCGATCCCGCCAGTACGTGAACGTCATTGTCGCAGGCAAGCAGCCGGCCCCCCAGTACCTGTCGATGGACGAGGCCATCAAACACTGCACCAAGGGAATCGGCATCTGGGACTGGGCTAGCAGTGACCAGGATGGCAGGACCGACCTCGTCATGGCAGCCGCTGGTGATGTGCCGACTATGGAAGCGCTCGCCGCAACCGAGATACTGCAGAAGCGCTTCCCGGACCTGCGGATCCGCTTCATCAATGTGGTGGACATCATGCGCTTACAAGATGATCGCGAACATCCACATGGATTGAGCGACAGGGACTTCGTCACCCTGTTCACCCCGAGCGCACCCATCGTGTTCGCCTACCACGGTTACCCATGGCTGATACATCGCCTAACGTATCGGCGGACTAACCACGACAACATCCATGTGCGCGGTTACAAGGAGGAGGGCACGACGACGACGCCCTTCGATATGTGCGTCCTGAACGAGATCGATCGATTCTCACTGGCCATTGACGCGATCGACCGTGTGCCACAACTGGGGGCGAGCGCAGCCCACGTGCGACAAGAGCTCGTGGACAAGATCATCGATCACAAGCACTACATCCGTCGCTATGGCGAGGACATGCCAGAGATCGCCGGATGGATTTGGCAGTCGTCGGCCGACGAGGAACCCTCGGTGGCTTCGTCGGCGCCAGGTGTGATCGACACGGCAGGCGACAACGTATAAGTCTCGTCAGCTCTGTCAAGAGGCGGCCGGGGTGAAATCCTTCCCGTCCTGACGATGGATGACAAACGATGCGGCACGCCGGCCGTCGAGTTCGCTGACGCGCAATTCCACCTGCGCAAGCTCCGTATCCTCCGGATCGACCGAAGTGAGCTCCAGGGAGATGGAATCGCCGACTTTGGGCAGCTGCCCAAGCCGGGCGACGAAGAAGCCGGCCAAGGTATCGTACGGACCTTCCGGCAGCACCAAACCAGTCTTGTCGGCGAAGTCCTCTAGCGTGGTCAGGCCGTCAATCACCATGTCGCCGCGTACGCTGACCCGCTCTTCATGCACCACGTCGTACTCATCGGTGATGTCGCCGACCAGCTCCTCGACCAAGTCCTCCATTGTGACGATGCCCGCAGTGCCGCCGTACTCGTCTAAAACGATCGCCAGATGTGACGAGCCGCGTCGCATGTCGCTGAGGGCGCGCAGCACTCGCACGGTGTCGGGCATTGACAGCACTGGACGTGCGAGCTCGGCCACCGGCGTGGTACGTGAGCTGATGTCGGGATTAAGCAGGTCGCGCACGTGGACGAATCCGAGAATGTCGTCGGCGGAGTCTCCCAGCACCGGATAGCGGGAGTGCGGCGCCTTAAGTACTTCCCGTACCGCACGGTGGGCGGGCATGTCACCGGGGAGGAAGTCGACCTCGGTACGCGGCAGCATAACCTCGCGCAGGCTGCGATCGCCTGCAGCGAAAACGTCGTCGACGATCCGGCGCTCCTCATCGCCCAGAGTCGTCGAGCCGCTGACCATGGCGCGGATCTCCTCGTTAGTCACCTCTTCCCGGGAGACGTCCGGGTCGCCACCGAGCACTTTCACCAGGACGTTCGTGGATACTCCAAGCAGCCAGATCACCGGCCTGGCCGCTCGAGCTGTGAAGTCCACTACGGGTGCGAGTGCCAAAGACACGGTCTCGGCACGCTGTAGTGCCAGCCGCTTCGCAGTGAGCTCACCCACCACGATGGAGACGTAAGAGATCACGATGGTGATCAACACCAGTGAGACAGTGTCCGCGACGCCGCTACTCAATCCCAGGCGCTCCAACAGAGGCGCCACATCATCGGACAGCTTGTCAGCCCCAAACGCGGCGGCTAGAAAGCCCGACAGGGTTACCCCGACCTGAACGGCGGACAGAAACAGGTTTGGATTCTCGGTCAGTTTGGCGACTAACTGGCCACGCTTGCCGCGATACACGAGTTGCCTAACCTGGCTCTCGCGCAGTGACACTAAAGCGATCTCAGCCGCGACGAAGATTGCCCCTATCAGCACCAGCAGCAAGATCAGCAGGATGTTGAGAACGACGCTAGCCATCGCCGCAGATGGTCAAAGGTCTGTCACAGTCGGCGTCGCCGGTCACCTCAGCAAGACTAGAACACACCGCCGGTGGTGATGGTCAGTGCTGTGAACCCCCCAGTGAATGCCATGGCGTCACTGAGTTGGATGAAGTACATGGCTGATGTGAACGCCAGTCCGCACTGCGAGGATGGGTCGCCGGAGCAATTTGAAACAAATGTGCGCCCATCCCAACTACCCACGGCGCGAAGCTTTCCTGACGTGGTGCCGATTTTGATCGATGCGGAGGCCGGCGTCAGACTCCGAGCGATCAGTACCGCTGATCTTCCTGCAATCGTGGAGCAGTGCCGCGATCCTGAGACCATCCGCTGGGCTCCGGTTCCAACCCCCGCCGAGGGCTACCAGCTTCGCGACGCAGAGGAGTTTCTAGCCTTCATCGCCGCCGGCTGGAGCAGCGGTCAACGGCTCGGCTGGGGTATCGAGGCGCAGCGAGGATCCGAACGTGGCTTCTGCGGCAGCATCGTGCTTCACCTCGAAGGTGATGGGTTGGGCGAGGTGGGCTTTGGCTTACATCCCAAGGCCCGTGGTCGCTCGATCATGACCGCGGCATTGCACCTGGTCTGCGACTACGGATTCGACGTTGTGGGACTGCAGGTCATTCGCTGGCGGGCGGTAGTCGGAAACTGGGCGTCGCGACGTGTTGCGGCGAATGTCGGCTTCGTCTTCGACGGCAGTGTTCGGCGGCTGTTGGTGCACCGTGGCGAGCTCTTGGATGGTTGGATCGCCACGTTGACCCGGGACGATCCGCGCCTCCCCCAGCCATGGCTACACCCGGTCGAGCTGCTGGGCAACGGCGTACGACTGCGGGGCTTCCAGGCCTCCGATGTCGATCGAATTGTGCAAGCCTGCTCCGATCCGGATACCTCCTACTGGTTGGCATCTACGCCTCAGCCCTACCAGACCGACAACGCTCTGGCATACCTGGAAGGCATTGCCGAGCTGGCCGCCCGAGGGGCAGGTCTGACCTGGTGCATCGCGGATTCTGAGGACGATCGTTGCCTTGGCTCGATCAGCCTGGACGGCCTGGGCGGATACGCGAACCGTGGTGAGATCGGATACTGGACGCACCCTGACGCACGGGGCCGCGGCGTCGTTACCGAGGCGGTTCGGCTGGTCACTCAGCATGCGAGGGACTCTGGACTTGCGACGTCGCTGTTGATTCGCTGCGCCAAGGGCAATGCTGCGTCGCGTCGGGTTGCTGAACGCGCCGGCTATCGGACGGTCGGGATTCAGCCTGCCTCGGAACCCCTGCGTGATGGCCAGCTGGCCGACCTTGTTCTGTATTCCAGCCCCTGAGTCGTGAAGTGGGGCGCATCCGTGTCGCGATCGAGCCTCGGCAGTTGCTGCGCTGTGGGAAGATCTGCGGGTGACATTGCGGGTGAGCGTCATTGGCACCAACTATCTGGGTGCCACCCATGCTGCTTGTATGGCCGAGTTCGGCCATCAGGTGATCGGAGTCGACATTGATGTCGATCGCGTCAAAACGCTGAACGCTGGACAATCACACATCTTCGAGGTCGGCCTCGAGCCGCTGTTGGAGCGGCATACCGCGTCTGGGCGCCTCCGGTTTACCACCGATTACGCCGAAATTGCCGACTGGGCTGATGTGCACTTTCTGGCGCTTGGCACTCCGTCTGGTTCCGGGGGTGCTGCCGACTTGAGCCAGTTACATGCCGCGGTCGACACACTGGCGCCGCTACTGACCAACCCCACGCTGGTAGTCGGCAAGTCGACCGTGCCGGTTGGCACAGCAATCGCGCTTGAAGAGCGGCTGCGTAGCTCGGCGCCGGCTGGAGGCGGTGTTGAGGTCGCCTGGAATCCAGAGTTTCTGCGGGAGGCGTACGCCGTAGATGACACTCTCCGTCCCGACCGACTGGTTTTCGGCACGCACTCTCACCACGCCTTGGAACTGCTGGAAGAGATCTATGCGATCCCGATCACCGATCGCGTGCCGGTTGTTCGTTGCGACATTGCTACCAGCGAGTTGATCAAGGTCGCCGCCAACGCCTTCCTGGCGACCAAGATCAGCTTCATTAATGCCATGGCGCAGATGTGCCAGGCCGCTGGTGGTGACGTGATCTTGTTGGCCGATGCCCTTGGCTACGACAAGCGGATCGGGCGGGAATTTCTCAACGCCGGGTTGGGATTCGGAGGCGGCTGCCTGCCCAAAGACATTGCGGCCCTGGCGGTACGCGCCGAGGAGCTTGGCGTAGATGTGCTGACGGACTTCATCCGGTCGGTGGAGGCGATTAACGCCGGTCAACGGACCGAGCTCGCCGAGCTGGCGATCGACCAGGCTGGCGGGAGTGTTGCCGGAAAGCGGATCGCGGTGCTCGGGGCGGCGTTCAAACCCGGTACCGACGACACCCGGAACTCCCCTGCGCTGACCGTTGCCGATCAGTTGCACGCTTCCGGTGCAGACGTACGTATCTATGACCCACAGGCCCGCCTGCCACCCCGTGAGGGTTTCACCCAGGTTGCCAGCGTCGAGCAGGCGGTGCTTGGCGCCGAGGTCGTTTTGCATCTCACCGAGTGGCCGGAGTTCCGACAGCTCGACCCCGAACGGCTTGGCGCACTGGTCGCGTCCAAGGTGATCATCGACGGCCGCTTAAAGCTGCACGCCCCCACCTGGCGTAACGCCGGCTGGAAACTCGTCCAGATCGGCCGCGCCACCACCCTCTAAC
>DATFBI010000026.1:0-42803 GCA_035253925.1 Propionibacteriaceae bacterium | reverse complement strand
AGCGCTGTCTGAGGCAGCCTACGTTCACGTAGGTTGCAGGCGGTCTGCACAGGTTGCAACCTGTGTAGACCGCAAGAAACCTACGTGAACGTAGGTTGCCGACGCGGTCGGGTCGAGGTGGGAGTCATTGCTCCGGTGGGATGTTCTGATTCAGATGAAAGATGTTCTCGGGGTCGTACTGGCGCTTGAGCGAGGCTAGCCGGGGGAGCTTGCCGGCTGGGTATGCCCGGCGTACACCGACCTCGCCCTCGTCGGCCAACACGTTGACGTACACGCCGCTCGCGAATGGCTCCATAGCTGCGCCGAACCGGCGGGCCGCTTGCAGCCGCTGGTCATCCTCGGCGGGGTCGGTCCATGCGGTGGCGCCGACGAACTCGACCAATGCGTTGCGGTGGCTGAAGGCGCTGTCGTCGTTCGACGTCGTTGAGATCGCGCCGCCGTAACCCTGCAGTGAGCCGTTCGGTAATTGCGTCCGGTCAGCGCTCGGATCAGGTTCGCCCTGGGAGAGGAACGCATCGATCGCCTCGTCGGACAACTCCGCCAGATAATGACCCTTGTAGTAGCGCCGGCGCAGGCCTGGGCGGTGCCACTCGTCGTCGATGCTCTGCAGCTGTACGTAGGAGAGCTCCTGGGTGCGGTCGGCCAGCGGTTCGCCAAGACTGTTAGCAAGACTCACCAGGCTCCGACCTTCGTCGGGATCGCCGACCCAGACAAAACCCAGGCTTGCCACGGTCCGGTTCCGAAGTTCCGGCGGCACCTCCGGCGAGTCGATCACCGCCGCGACACTGGCAATGGGGGTTGCCTGGCGTGTAATCCCTTCCTCTATCAGGTCGCGCCAGCGGCGCATGGCAGCAGGCGCGTCGGCCAGGTCGAAGACATGATCAATGATCAATGCCGCCGTGCCGATCTTGTGAAGACGGAACTCGAACTCGGTAACGACACCAAAGTTCCCACCGCCGCCTCGCAAGCCCCAGAACAGGTCTGCGTTCTGCGACTCGTCGACCTGCAGCGTTGTCCCATCGGCGGTGACGATCTGGTACGACGCGACGTTGTCACACGCCAGGCCGAAGCGTCGGGCCAGCCATCCCATGCCACCGCCGAGCGTCAGCCCGCCAACCCCGGTGTGGGAGACGTTGCCGGCCGTGGTCGCCAAGCCGAACGACTGCGCTGCCCTGTCAAGATCACCCAACAAGGCGCCACCCTGGACCCACGCCCGCTGGGCATCGGGATCTATCCGAACCAAGTTCATTCCGGACAGGTCGATCAACAACCCACCCTGCGGAACGCAGATGCCCAAGATGCTGTGACCACCGCATCGAACGCCGATCTCTAGACCAGTCCGGCGTGCGAAGTCAATTGCAGCCGCCACATCTGCGGTGCCGGTGCATCTCACCGCCACTGCAGGACGATGGTCGACCATCCCGTTCCAGACACTGCGGGAGGCGTCGTAACCGGCGTCACCGGGCAGCATAACTTGGCCATTCACCCTCGCTTGGAGCTGGCGCACAGCGGCCCGGTCGGTGCTGTCGATCATGCGAACTTGATCACCACCATTCATCCAGTACTTATCCGACCGGGGCCTGCTCCTCGTCCTGATCGCCGGGCACCGGGGTCCTTTCCTTCTCTTGCTGCCGGGCGTATTTCTGCGCTTCCTCAGAGAGTGTCCGCGCCGTGTCGATGAGCGGAACGTGACTGAATGCCTGCGGGAAGTTGCCCACCTGCCGCTTCTCTGTTGTGTCGTACTCCTCTGCCAACAGGCCCACATCGTTACACAGGCCGAGCAGCCGCTCGAACACTTCGCGAGCCTCGTCATGGCGGCCCATGAGGGCGTAGTTCTGCGCCAGCCAGAATGTACACGCCAGAAATGCACCCTCTCCCGGCGGCAATCCATCCACGTTGGCCCCCGGCTCTTGCGTGTAACGCTGCACGAACTGGTCTCGCAGCAGCTCCTTCTCGATAGCGGCGACCGTCCCCTGGACCCGCTCGTCGGTCGCTGGCAAGAACCCGACCAGCGGCATCATCAAAAGCGCGGCATCCAGCTCCTGGGAGCCGTAGTACTGGGTGAAGGTATTGCGCTTTTCGTCGAAGCCCTTCGTCATGATGTCGCGGCGGATCTCATCGCGTACCGATCGCCACCGGTCCAGCGGGCCTTCCATATCGGCCTGCTCCACCGCCTTAACGGCGCGGTCGGCGGCCACCCAGGCCATCAGCTTGGAGTGCACAAAGTGCCGAGAGTCACCGCGTACCTCCCAGATGCCTTCATCTGGGGTGTTCCAGTTGTCCTCCACGAACCGCATCAGCGCACGCTGCAGATCCCATGCAGGCTTGTCCGATTCCAGCCCGGCCTTACGCGCCTGGTGCAACGCATCCATGACCTCGCCATACACGTCCAGCTGGAACTGCTCCGCAGCCGCGTTGCCAATGCGTACCGGGTTGCCGTCGTATCCCGGCAGCCATTCGGCAACATATTCATCGAGTCGCCGCTCTCCAGCGACGCCGTACATGATCTGCAGCTCAGCTGGGTCGCCGGCGATCGCCCGCAATAGCCAGTGCCGCCATGCGCGGGCCTCTTCTACGTAGCCGGAGTACATCAGCGCTTGCAGCGTGATGGTCGCATCGCGCAGCCAACAAAACCGGTAGTCCCAGTTGCGTATGCCACCAAGTTGCTCCGGTAGCGAGGTCGTCACCGCGGCGACGATGCCGCCGGTCGGCGCGTACGTCAGCGTCTTCAGCGTGAGTAGGGATCGAATGACGGTGTCCCGCCATTGACCGTCGTAGGTACACCGGTCGGCCCATTCCTGCCAGTACGATGCGGTCGCCTCCAGAGACACAATCGGGTCCACCGGCTGCGGTGTCGGCAGATGCGACGGACGCCAGGTCAGCACGAACGGCGCATGGAATCCTTCGCCGACACTGAACTCCGCGACTGTGGACATGTTCTCCCCGCGCAGGTCGACCGGTGTCCGCAGCCACACCGCATCAGGACCAGCAATGGCAACCAGGTCGGCATCCATACGGCGTACCCACGGCACGATGTGGCCGTAGTCAAAACGCAACACCAGGTCCATGCGCATCGGTACCCGACCGCGGACGCCTTCGACGATGCGGACGACGTCCATCGCTTCACCGCGGACCGGCATGAAATCGATAAGCCGTACGGTCCCCTCATCGGTGTCGAACTCGGTTTCCAGCACCATGGTCTCGCCGCGATACCGCCGCCGGGTGGCTTTGATCGGACTTGCCGGGGCGATCAGCCAGCGACCGTGTTCTTCGGTGCCCAGCAAGGCCGCGAAGATTGCGGCGGAGTCGAAGCGCGGGACACACAACCAGTCGATCGACCCATCCCTGCCCACCAGGGCGGCTGTCTCGGTATCTCCGATAACTGCGTAATCCTCGATTGGCAACGCCATTGTCGTCTCCTTGGGTCACTCGGTCGTCACGTCAAGTACCCCCGTGAACACCGGTCCGAACTTTGCCACGGTATCGATTGCGACCTCTGTGCGCCCAGAATCTGTTGGCGGCGCGCTCAGGCGTTTACCGAGCGGTCCATTTACCGTCGGTCGGCTCGGCTGGCACCCGCTCTGCTACTTCATCGGGAGCGAGCTGCTCCCGGCGCGTACACAGCGCCCAGTGATGGCCGAACGGATCCCGCACGATGCCGTACCGCTCGCCCCAGAACATCTCCGCTACCGGCATCTCCACCGTGGCGCCCATCTCGATGGCATGCGCGAAGGCACTGTCGACATCGTCCAGTTCAAGCAGCAACATGACCGGTGAGCCACCCAACGTGGCGGGGGCTACAGCGTTCAGCTCCTTGATCTCTTCGCTGAGCAAGAGCTTGTCGGGGCCGACAGCAAGCTCCACGAAGAGCACTCGTCCGTCGGGCAGGCAGTGCCGAATGAGCTCGGCGGCACCGAATGCCTCCCGATAGAAGGCCACAGCGGCGTCGGCATCGGTAACAAAGATGTGGGTGCCCAGGCCGAGGGGGCGCTCCCGCGTCATGTTGTCCTCCGGCTCCCATCGAGAAGCCCTGCCGTCTGTGCGGCGTCCACCATTCGCGCCATCAGTTCAGCCTCCTCGCGGACCGCCTGTTCACCAAGGGGTGTCAGCTGGTAATACCGCCGACGCGCATCATGCGGCGCATTCGGGTCGCTGGTCTCAGTCTCGCTGACGAGCTCGTCAGCGACCAGACGGGCCAGCGTCCGGTACAGCGTGCCGGGCCCAAGCCGAAGCTGGCCGTCGGTGAGTTGATTAACAAACCCCATGACGGCGTAGCCGTGACTGTGGCCGGAGGCCAGTGCGAGCAGCACCTGGAACCCGGCCGTCGTTATTGCCGGAGTTCCACTTGTCGAACTCACGGAAGCAGGATACAGTCCGTATCGGATATGACCAATTTGGATATATCCGGTACGAGCATACGTTTCGACTCAGGAAGGGAAGATCGTGATCACACGAGTAAGCAAGGTCCTGCTTCCGGTAACTGACCAACAAGCCGCCCTGGACTTTTGGACCACCAGCATGGGCTTTGAAGTGGTCCGCGATGACAGGTACGGAGATGAACGGTGGATCGAGGTCAGGCCGCCCGATCAGGACCTGCTGCTCGTCCTCAGCCCGCGACGGCCCGATGAACCCCGTCGTACGGTGCCGGATCGTCTGCCGCACTCCGACTTGTTCTTCGACTGCGCTGACATAGAGGCCACCTACGCCGAGCTGACCGCGCGCGAGGTTAAGTTTCCGCTCCCTCCAGCACGTCAACACTTCGGGTGGTGGGCGCTTTTCGAAGACAACGAGGGCACCCGGTACGCGCTCGGGCAATGGGGCGACGATCCCACTCGGTCGTCATCGTGACCTCGACAATCAATGGCGGCCGCCATTCGGGTGCCGCCGGTCGAATCCGCTCCAGACGGCCGGTGCTGATCTTCGTCGGCGTGTTGATCGGCATCGTGTTGACCTCCTACGTGCTCCGGATCGTTACAGACGCTCCTTTTCTTCTCACCGCTACTGATCCGGAACCGGAGGACTTCGAGGCCCGATACGTCGCCCATCCCTGGTTGGCGTACCTGCACATGACACCTGGCGTGCTCTATCTGCTCGGCGCGCCGCTGCAACTGTCGGAGCGGTTTCGTACCAAGCACTACACGGTGCATCGGCGGCTAGGCCGGGTGCTTGTGGCAGCGGCCTTGCTGAGTGGAATTTTTGCCCTCGTGTTCGGAATCCGCTTTCCCTGGGGCGGCGAGCCTGAGACCGTCGCCACAGCCGTTTTCGGGTGCTGGTTCCTGGCCTGCTTGCTGCTCGCCTTTCGTGCCATCCGGCGTGGGAAGGTGTCCATTCACCGGCGTTGGATGATCCGCGCCTTCGCAGTCGGCGTTGCCGTCGGCACCATCCGCATTTGGCTTGGCCTGCTGTTTGGGAGCGGTTTACTCGACTTCCAGGACAGCTTCGGCGTGGCTTTCTGGATAGGGCTTAGCCTGCATGTGCTTGCAGGCGAGTGGTGGGTCCGGACAACTCCGGACAAGACCGGGTGATCGTCCCAAGTTCGAGGAATCGCTGTGGGAAGGCCGATGAATTCACCCAGTCCGCATGGTCATAGCTACGAGAACGACCAGAAAGGCGTGGCGCGATGAAGGTCACGATTGCGCAGATGATCGCCAATCTCGCCGCCAAAGGCCGGGCTCTCGGGAACCGCTTCGTGTGGTGGAGCCGATGGTTCCCGCCCGCACCGACCGTCGATAGTGACCGTTTTCAGGGGGACGGCGACCCCTACCCTGATCACTGGAGGGAATTCCCGGTCCTGTGGCCCGCCGACCACGCTGTGAAGCCGGAGTCACTCAGGGCCGCTCTAGCTGAGCTGCCTGATCCGTGGCGTCGCGTCGTGATCTTGCGGGATGTGCAGGGCCGCCCGCCGCTCGAGGTGTCTGCCGCGACCGGACTCACCCCTCAGCAGCAGCGCGACGTGCTCAACCGGGCGCGTGAGCTGCTTCGGGAGAGCCTTGGTCGCGCGCTGCAGCAAGATGGGGACAGATCATGATCAAGAAGGCGGCTGCTGCGCCTCTTACGCTGGCCCGGCGGCTGCTGCCGCTGCAGATCGCCGTGGCGCTGCAAGGGCTGATCTTATGGGTTCCGATCGAGAAGCTGTTCATGACACAGATCGGCTTCGACGCTGCATCGGTAGGTGCGATGGCCGCCGCGTACGCCGCCGTTGTGCCACTACTGGAAGTGCCCTCGGGAATTCTGGCCGATCGCTGGAGTCGCAGCGGGGTGATGATCTTGGGCTGTGTGGCGCTGATGATCAGCTCCTTGCTTGGAGGTCTGAGCAACAGTGTGATCGGGTACGTCATTGCAGCGATGATCCTCGGGGTTTACTTCGCGTTCAGCTCAGGAACCGTAGACAGCGTTGTCTACGACACTGTGGTTGAAGAGACCGGCTCGAATGAGCTGTACGAGAAGTGGATTGGCCGGACTCGTGCGGTCGAGAGTGCTGCCTTCGTTCTCAGTTCGCTGGCCGGCGGCATGCTCGCCCAGTACACCTCAGCACGCTTCACCTACTTCGTCACCATCCCACTTGTGGGGCTGGCGATCATCGCGTTCCTGCGCTTCCACGAGCCCCAGCTGCACCAGGCGGCGGACCACGTGACATTGCGCAGCCACATCGCGCTGACCTTCCGGACCATGATCACTACACGCGCGGTGGTCCGCGTCTTGTTACTAGTGGCAGCCGCTGGGCTGCTTACCCAAGCTGTCTTCGAGTTTGGGCCGCTCTGGCTCGTGGCGATGACGGCACCAGCCGTGCTGTACGGGCCGTACTGGGCGGCGCTGGTTTCCACCTTTGGCATCGCCGGGTTGCTGATCGCCAAGTTGAACCTGGAGCGCCGGCTGATGCTGACAGTGTTGATCATCCTGTCGTTGGCGGCGGCGCTGCCGCTGATTTGGTCCCGCTCGCTGATCGTCATCGTCGTTGCTCAGGTGGTGCTCGGACTGGTCTTGGCGATCATCGGAATCCACGCCAGCCGGCTGTTGCACGATGCGGTGCCCTCCTCGATCAGGGCCGGCGTCGCCTCAGGCGCCGGCACATTGACGTGGGTGCTGTTCATGCCTTTTTCCCTGGCATTTGGCTGGACGGCACGGGAGAACGGCGTGCACTGGTCCGGATTTTTGCTGGCCGGCGCTGTCGTGGTTGTCAGCGTGCTGCTCGTTCTCAGCGTCCGGGCCAGCCGCGGCGTGGTGCCAGTCGAGGTCGCTGTGACCGCCAAGGAGGAGGCATTGGAAGTGACCGAGCGTGTGCAGGAAGTAGCGTGCAAGCAATTCGTGGAACTGGTGGCCGATTACCTCGACGATGCGCTCTCACCGGAGATGAGGACCCGATTTGAGGAGCATCTTGCCGGCTGCGACGGATGCACCGCGTACCTGAGTCAGACGCGCCAGGTTATGGCTGAGCTCCAAAGCCTTTCAGCCGCACCTGACCTAAACCCGCAGAGTGCTGATTCTGAAATTAGAGGCCGGACAACAAACTCCTAAAGATCAGCTACCTGCCAACCTCAGAAGGTCGGAATGTTGTGGTTGATGTGGAAGAGATTCGTCGGATCGTAGCGCCGCTTTACCTGCACCAGTCGCTCGTAGTTGCCTCGGTACGCGGCCCGTACCCGCTCATGCCCGTCGTTCTCCATCATCATGTTTACGTAGCCGCCACCGGCTGAAGTGGCATGCAACTCCTGCCAGTACTGCTGCGCCCAGCGGGCCACTACCGGAAGATTCTCCGGATCCGGGTCGATGCCAGTAACCACACCTACCCAACCGCCGTTGCGGTACGCGAAGGCAGTCGCGTCCTGGGGCACGCGCGCCGCGACACCACTGATCGGGTACAGGTGCATGGTCGATAGCGGCGTCGGGATCGCCTCACCGTACCGGCGATGTACCGCGATCGCTTCGTCGGTGATCTGCTCGAAGAAGTCGACCTTCCAGTACCACTGCAGCCCCTTAGGCACGAGCGGGTCAAAGGATGCCTGCAGGGCTGAATAGGGCATCGGCGCCAACCCGACGAACAGCGGATTGCCGAAGTTGCGTATCTCAGCGAGCGCTTCGTCGGCCCGGGCATGCGAGCCGGTGTAGCACCAGGTGATGATGCCGGCCTTGCGCGCCCAGAGGTGTTCGGGGAACGGCGGCGCGGAAGGAATCTCGGCGACACCGATCCAGCCGCTCAGCTCCTCAGGCAGCGTCGGGAGCAGGTCGCGGTACCACTTGAAAAGGTCCTCGGCATCCGCGATGTCGTAGAGCACCGGTCCGCCAATGATCATCCCCTGCTCCCCGATTGGATGGCAGCGGAACGTGAAGGAAGTGACTACCCCGAAGTTGCCGCCGCCACCTCGCAGCGCCCAGAACAAATCACTGTGCGACTCCTTGCTCGCAGTGATGAAGCGGCCATCGGCCAGCACCACATCGGCAGAGATCAAATTGTCGATGGTGAGCCCGAAGCGGCGCGTCAGGTATCCGACACCGCCGCCAAGAGTCAAGCCGCCGACCCCGGTCGTGGATATGAAGCCTGACGGTAGCGCCATCCCGAACGCTCCGGTGGCATGATCAACATCGCCCCAGACACAACCGCCGTCGACGCGTACTGTGCCGGCTTCTGGATCAACCGAGGTGCTACGCAGGCCGCCAAGATCGATCACGAGGGCGTCGTTCCAGACTCCGAAGCCGCCACCATGATGGCCACCGCCCCGGATGGCGAGCGGCAACACGTTCTGGCGAGCGTAGGCAACGCAGGCGATCACGTCGGCTACGTCGGCGCACCGCACGATGGCTAGTGGATGTCGATCAACTGCGCCGTTGTAGACGGCTCGGGCCGCGTCGTATCGCGGATCAGAGCGGGTGATGATCGCGCCTCGGATGCCGGCTAGATCATCAACAAGTAACTGATCGCTGGTTGCACTGCTTGTTGTTGTCATGGTGAAACGATGGGCCGCCATCCTTGTGCCGGCATTGGTGCATCCTTGGCGACACCTTGTGGTCAACTAGCCGAGAAGGCGAAGGTAGGCGTCCTGCACAGCCTGGCTGGGGTGAACTCCTAGCTCCTCACGCAGCAGGATACGGAGGCGTTCGTACGCTGCCAGCGCCTCAGCCGCATTGCCGCGCGCTGCTAAGGCCCGCATCAATAGCAGATGTCCCGACTCGCGGAGCGGGGCCACGTCGACAAGCTCTCGAGCAACACGCTCGGCGCCGGGGAGCTCGGCGCCGCCAATTTCCAGGCATGCCTTCGCATGGCACTCGAGTGCACGCACCCTCACGTCGAAGAGGCGGCGCCGCCACACCTCTGCCCACGGCGCCTCTGCCTCTGGCAGGAAAGGCCGCTGTGCAACCAACAGCGCGCTCAAGGCCGGCGACCAGGCCCGTCGCCAGGCGCCAACCGCGACGGCCGACTCTGCTGCGTGCAATGTCGACAGGGCGACCTCGACGTCTACATGCGCTGGCTCCGGTAGCGAGAGGGTTAGTTCGCTGCGCCCCCGGAGCACATCGCCGCCGACCACTGCCCTGGTTTTGGAGATGAGCGCGTTCAGTGCACCGCCAGCCTCGGCCGGTAGGGACTCGCCCCACAGCGCGTCCATCAGCGCGCTCCGGGTGACGGGCTGCAGCCGGAAAAGTGCCAGGTAACCGAACAGCAGCCGACCCTGGCGCCCTGGAAGCATGTGGTCGATCCGCCGGCCCACCAGCTCTACGGCAAATGTGCCGCACAGCTGTACCCAGGCCAATTCCTCCATCGCCTCAGCATTGCCTACCAGCCCTACCCGGGTTAGATGTGGAAGATGTCTGGGAGGAGTTTGATGATCCGACAAGTGCGATGCGAATGCGGCTTTGTCGCGCGCGGCCGGACTGAAGACGAAGTCATTGCAATCACCCTGGCCCACGTTGAGACAGCTCATCCTGATCTTGCCGGCACCGAAACGGCTGATGATGTTCGCAGCTGGATCGAACTGGTGCCCGACTGATCCGGGCGTGCCCTGAGCCAGTCGCAATGTGCCCTGAGCCTGTTCCAATGTGCCCTGAGCCTGTCGAAGAGCACCAATCCGCGTTTCGCCGAGCTGAGTGCGCAATCCGTGCTTAGCGGTGATTCGGCCAACCTGCACTGGGCACCGAGACAGTGGCAGTGAACACTCGTCCGGTACGCGGACCTGTGGTAAGCCGCTGCAGGTTGTCCATGAAGTCCTCATCCATGTGCCAGTCAGCGGTCAGCATGAAAAGGGTTCGGCCGTCGGGCCCGCCGAGCGCGCAG
This sequence comes from Propionibacteriaceae bacterium, assembly GCA_035253925.1. Classification (GTDB taxonomy): domain Bacteria; phylum Actinomycetota; class Actinomycetes; order Propionibacteriales; family Propionibacteriaceae; genus Microlunatus. The sequence continues at coordinate 32,539 of DATFBI010000026.1, read as the reverse complement.
GCAAAGCCTGAATGTTCCAGCGGAATTCGATCGAGCACCTCTCCGCCATCTGCCACCCGTACGCAACAGGATTCGTTTTCAGACCAGCTGGGCGTCCAGACAGCACCCTCAGCGTCCATGCAGATTCCGTCGGCCAGTACGTTGGCGAAGGTACGGCGGTTGTCTAGACCGCCGTCCTCGGTGATGTCGAAGGCTGTCAGCTTGCCCGCGAAGGACTCCGCGATGATCAAGGTTGAGTTGTCCTCGGGCACCGCCATCCCGTTGGGAAAGGCGATTCCGTCAGCGACCTGGCGGACGGTGCCGTCCGGTGCAATCGCTGCGATAAAGCCCGGTGCTACGCCCTCATCCGGATAGAAGTCCGAGCCGCCGTTGACGTAGATCGTGCCGCGACCGTCGACAACGATCTCGTTCAGCCCGCCGGGCAGACCAGTGAGGTCGGCATGATCAACCAGCGAGCCGTCCGGCTCTTGCCGCAGCAGCCGCTGTTCAGGACCGACGACGATGAGCAACTGACCGCTGGGCAGCCAGTCGATCGAGAATGGAATCGTCGTCGGCACCTTGGTGACGAGCTCGCGCCTCCCCTGCTCGTCGAATGTGAGAATCTCGGCCGCGCCCCAATTGGACAGCCACAGGCGGCCGTCGTGCCAACGGGCAGACTCTCCGATGATCAAATCGGTGGCGAGCAAGCGGGGCTGGTTCATGAGACTCATACTCTCAATCTCCAGGCTGCAAATTCCTAACCACTGCCGTACGGGCGCGTAATGATCTCCAGAAAGTGTCCATTCGGGTCTTCCCAGTACACGCCGCGGCCGCCGTCATTGGTATTGAACTCACCAGGGCGACGCTTGAACGGATCGGCCCAGTAGGGCAGATTGCGTTCCTTGATCCGAGCGAATATGTCGTCGAAGTCGGACTCGTCGACCAGGAAGGCGTAGTGCTGCGGATGCGCAGGGCCGTGGTCGTCGGCAAAGTCCAATGACACACCGTTGCTGAGCTCGACGACCATAAATGGGCCGTACATGGTGGCAGGTGGCAAGCCCAGGATCTCGCTTAAGAACGCTGCGGATTCACGCTTGTCTCGGACTCGGACGATTGTGTGGTTCAGCTGGATACTCATTTGGCCTCCTTGAAATTGAGCTTTTGATGTGGCTCGTCTGCGAAAGTGGTCGCAGGCGACATGTCTTGTCGATTCGGGTGTGCCGACTTTGACCACTCACTTTCCAGGTGAAGCACACCGGCGGACTACTGCATTGGGGCTGCGGGCGACCCGTCGTAGTGCGCTTATAGGTCAGCGGTGTATACCCATGGACCATGAACTCCGGACAAGACGTTGACCCAGGTTTGCCTGATGGCGACGCCGCCGACACCAACAGCGGACCACTCCAAGAGTCCCAGGATGCCATTGACCGCGGCCGAGAGGCAGCGCGAGAAGCGCTGAAAGACAATCCGCCGGACACCGCTGAGAAGGGCGGCGGACAGGTAGCAGCGGAGTCGGAGGGCTAAAACTCGCCCTCGCGGACGTAGGGCTGACTCCACAAGATCACCTGAAGCAGCACAGCCTTGACCCAGGCCTGATGCATCGCGTCCACGTCTTCCGGCGCGGCACCGCCGCTGGCGAGGAACGGCTTCAGCGTGGTCGTGATCGGGATAAGCAGTGCGAGGACGTAACGCAGCGGAACTTGGTCGGCGGCATCTACGCCGTCGGTCCGATTCTTGCCGCTTCGGGTGTGGCGGACGCCGATCTCGTGCTGATAGTCAAGCCAGGCCTGGTTGAACTCGGCGCGGGCCGTGTCGAGAATCCAGCGACCGAACCGGCGGCGTACGGCGGCTAGATAGTCCTGGTTCGGTTGACCGTCGGACCTGGTGAAGGCGGCCAGCAGGTGAGGGTTGCTACCAACGAAGCCGTACCAGACGTCGAGAATGGCCTCGACTTGGGGAGCAAGCAGGTCGCCGGAACGACGCAACGCAGCTTTGTCGTCCTCGCCTAGCAGCAAGGTCGCCTGAAGCAGCTGCAGCTCATCGAGGCTGACTGGCGAGCGTGGGACTACGTCGGTTCCGTAGGTGTAGCCGGGAATGTCGGTCTGAATCATGAGGTACTCCTCGGGTCGGCGGTTGGGGTTCGGAAGACTTCCCAGTTCCGGTCTGCCTGGTCACGCGGGGCCGTGCGGTGGTCGGGACAATCCAGGCGCAGTTCGCCGTCGCCGAAGGGTGCGTCGACAAATGCGCAGTGATGAGGGCGGGCCGGATCGTCATGCTGGTAGGGCCGGAAGAAGCGGCACGACACACACATCCGAGCAACCGGGATGCGACCCTTCTCCTGAAGGGTGCGGATCATGGCAACCAGGGCGCGCAGGAACGTGGCCTGTTCGGCGGTCGACAGCTCGCCCACTGCCTCCAACAGGAAGTCCGGCCAAGCGGCTGCTGCGGCCGCCTCCAGGCTGCCAGTCGGCGTAAGCACGACAACCACTCCACGGCCGTCGCCGGCGCTCGGTTCTTTGGCGACAAGACCTTTGCGCTGTAGGGCGGTGACGCTGTCGGATGTAGTTGCAGCGGTGACGCCGAGCTGTTCGGCCAGAGCGCCGAGCCGCAGACCGCCCGGATTGGCTCGGAGCAGCGCCAACACCTGTCCCTGTGTTGGGTTAAGGCCGCGGCCGCCAGCCTCTGCCCAGGCTTGCTGCTTGAGGGCGATCCCGATCTTGGCCAGGCCGACGGTCACCCGCCGGTCGAGTGGCTGGTCGGGTGGCAGAGGATCCTTTCCCCGCATAGCCAAACTCTATAGGACTCCTAATGAATGGACCTAGGGGGCCGCCAAATCGCGGGCGGATTTTGGGGGCTTATCACTGGTAGTCGGCCGTACTAGAGATGAAGGCGCGTACCGCATCTGCCAACTGCCGCGGTTGGTCCAGCGCGATGACGGTATAGCTGTCTTCGATCTCAACTAGCTGGCCCTTTGGCAGCAGCTCCGCAAGTCGCCTGCCATGGTCGCGCGGCATCATCTGGTCTTCCGGTGCCCAGACCACTAGGGCCGGCTTGTCGAAGGAGGCCAATCCAGCTGACCAGTTGCGCCCACTGTCGAGCGGCACGCTGAGGCAGTAGCGGCGCAGATCCTGCCGTATTGCCCGATCTTTGATGAAGGGCTGGAACCAGTCGCGGAGTATCACATCCGGCACCGGATGCTTGACAAGTGCCGTCGCCACAGAACGGCGTATGGCTGCCGACCGCATAAGCAGGCTCTGTAGCCCGAGCCCGCCTGGCACGGCGGCGAGTTTGCCCAGCCGCCGCCCAGGCCTACCCGGCGGGAAGTTGTCGAATGCTTCGCAGGCGACGAGGACAAGGCGGCTAATGCGTTCGGTGCGGCCATGATCAACAAGCAATTGCGGGCCACCCCAGTCATTCATGATCAACGTCACGTCGTGCAAGTCGAGGCGTTCCAGGAACTCCGCCCCCAGCAAGGCAATTCCATCAATGCTGAGGTCGGATCCGGGACGCATCGGCTTTCGGTGCGCACCCAGCGGGAGTGTGGGCGCAATGCACCGAAAGGCCGGCGTCAGCTCCGTGATCACGTCACGCCAAACAGTGTGGTTCATCAGTACGCCGTGGAGCAGCACAATGGTGGGGCCGTCGCCGCCCGTGTCGAGATACTCAATCGGTCCGGCCGACAAGTCGATCGTGCTGGATTGGACATCAGACATGATCATTTGCTCCTGTGATCGTTGGCCGGTCCTTTCCGAAAGTGGTCGGAATCGCACGAAATCCAGCCAGGCCGATGGCGTCCATGACCACTGTCGGAAGAAAGCGGGCCTCTGCCGCCCTACCACCTTCGCTCGAAACCCGAGTTGTCAGAATCCCAGCACCAAATAAGGTGCTGAGATTCTGCCAACTCGGCATGTGCGGGATGGGGTTAGCCCGCCGAGGCCCGGGTCATGGTGGAGCTGTAGCCACCGCCGCCGGGATAGACCCAGTCGCCGGTGATCGTCTGGTCGTCGGCGCTGAACTCGCCGCGATAGTAGGCGGGGCTGCCCTTGGCCCCGGCCCAGATGGTCAATGTGTCGCCATTGAGCTCGTAGACGTAATCCAAGGTGTTCCCGGCTGAGTCGTAGAAGCGGGAATGGACGTCCTCGCTGGGTGGCTCGCCGAACGGCCGGAGGTGTCCGATCACTTCCAGTCCGGTGGTTTGTTGGCCGAACTGAGTCAGCTCGACGTGCTGCAGGAGAAAGAATCGGCCGGGCATCCATTCGTAGCGGACGGTCCCTTCTGCTTCGCCTGTCACAGTCCAGCTGCCGACGAGGCGGTCGAGCGCTGCGATCGCATCGCTGGGCTGAGTGGGCTGGTCTGCGGTGTACTCGGACATCGCCATTCCTTTCACGGATAGCCCGGGGATCGGGCTGGGTGCTGCTACATCGGAGCCGGCCCGGGCGCTTCGACATTGAACGTTCGAGCAGAAAGTGTGATGTAGATCACAGACTCCAGAAGTCGAACGGCCGCCGGCGAGCCCGATGTAGCGGCGTCCACACCCAACGAAAGGGAGTCGTCATGAACACCATCCACACCACATCAAGCACAACCGCAGCAGTCCAGCACAAGCTGTCCACCCGGGCCTTGTTGCTCGCCGGCGCGGTCGCGGGTCCCCTGTTCGCTGCGGTTGCCACCGGCCAGGTCTTGCTGCGTGAAGGGTTTGATCTGAGGCGGCACCCGCTCAGCCAGCTGGCAACTGGCGGTCCGGGCTTCGTTCAGATCATCAACTTCATCGTTGCGGGAATTGGGGTGCTCTGCTTGGCCGTAGCGGTTCACCGCAGCATCACCGACGGCGTCGGGCGGCGCTGGTTGGCGCCACTCATCGCAGTCTTCGGTTTCGGGCTGATCGCCTCAGGGATCTTCGTGATGGATCCCGAGAACGGTTTCCCGATCGGAACACCAGCCGGACCAGCGCCCGCCATGTCGTGGCATGGCATTGGGCATCTGGTGGCGGTGACCGTCGCGTACACCGGCTTGGCCGCAGCCTGCATCGTCCTTGCCGTTCGGATGGCACGTCGCCGTGCCGTTTGGGCCGCAGTACTGAATGCCGCAGCGGCCGTGGTCTTCCTGGCACCGGTCAATCCGGCATGGGCCAGCATCCAGGTTGCCATCAATGGGCTGGTTGCATTCATCTGGACGACGGCGGTCGCCCTCTGGTTGCTGCCTGCGAATCCACGTCGCTGACCGCGGGCCTACGCTGCACCACGACAAGATCAAGGAGACAGTCATGAAGTATCTGTTGCTCAGTTACACACCGATCACCGAGTGGAATTCGGCGGAGCCCGAGTCCCCGTCGCCCGAGGCGCTGGAGGCGTTCGCGGTCTATCAGAAGTTCCAAGAAGAGCTCATGGCCTCGGGAGAGTTGGTTGCTACCGAAGGGCTAGGACATCCGTCCATGTCTCGGACCCTGCGCAAGGAGGCAGGCAGTGTCGTCGTCAGCGATGGACCATTCGCCGAGCTCAAGGAAGTGCTAGCCAGCTACGCGGTTATCGAGTGCAGCGGCTACGACCGCGCGGTCGAGATCGCCCGCCAGGTGGTTGCAGCAGTCGGCGACACGGTCGAAATCCGGCCCATTATGGGTGAGGAGTTCGAGGCCCCTCCAATACCTAACACCGCCAGCACCTAACACCGCCAGCCATGACCGTCCGACCCTTGGAGCTAGAGCACCTGCTGCGCACTGAAGCGCCGCAGGTGCTTGGCGCCTTGGTACGCCGGTTCGGTCACTTCGACATCGCCGAGGACGCGGTCCAAGATGCCCTGCTCGCCGCCGCACAACAGTGGCCCAGCACCGGCATCCCCGACCACCCCCGAGGCTGGCTGATCCGGGTTGGCTACCGCCGCATGGTCGACCAGCTGCGCGCCGACCAAGCCCGGCAGCGCCGCGAGTACCAGGTCGCCAACCAGCCGATACTCGGGCCGCAGGCGGAAGCGGACGCGGATGACAGCCTGACACTGATCTTCTTGTGCTGCCATCCAGTCCTCAGCCCCATTTCTCAGGTCGCGTTGACACTGCGGGCAGTTGGCGGCCTGACAACCAGCGAAATCGCCCACGCATACGGAGTGACCGAGGTTGCGATGGCCCAACGGATCACTCGCGCCAAGCAGCAGATCAAGGCCGCCGGTGCCCGGTTTGTGTTGCCATCCACCGAAGACCGTGACGACAGGCTGGCGGCCGTACTCCAGGTGCTCTATTTGATCTTCAATGAAGGTTACGCAGCAACCGCCGGGGAACGGCTGCACCGGGTCGATCTCACCACAGAAGCGATCCGGCTGACCCGAATGCTTCACCGCCTGCTCCCTGACGAACCGGAGGTGACTGGCCTGCTGGCGCTCATGTTGCTCACCGATGCCCGCCGCGCCGCCCGCACCGACGCAGCCGGGAATCTCATGACGCTGGAGCATCAGGACCGAGGCCAGTGGGACAGCGCGCTCACCGCGGAAGGAACGGCACTGATCACCGACGCTATGCGCCGCCGCCAGGTCGGTCCGTACCAGCTGCAGGCCGCCATTGCGGCGCTCCACAACGGCGCAGCTAGCTACTCCGAAACCGACTGGCCGCAGATCGCCACCCTCTACGCCTGGCTCGAGCGGCTCGCCCCTACCCCGCCCATCCGGCTCAGCCGGGTCGTCGCCGTCGCGATGGCCTACGGTCCAAGACGGGGCCTCGCGCTGCTCGATTCACTCCCCGACGACCCGCTTACCCGCCAGCGAGAGCGAGCCGTTCGGGCCCACCTGCTGGAACTCAGTGGCGACAATCAGCACGCCATCGCCGTCTATCGGGAAGCGGCCACGCTTACCCGCAACCTGCCCGAACGCCGATATCTGGAGCACCGAGCCCAAGCCTTGATCGACAAGACATAGCCCGCAGCCCTCAGGCAGTTCTACTTTGAACAAAACCGATGAAGATGAGCTGATATGGAGCAGCCGCAGCCACCAGCCAACCAAGATCAGCCGAGCAGGGCTCTGACCCCCGACTTCGATCATGATCCCGGACGGTTTGCCGCCAACCAGCGCGCCACCGAAAACTTCTCGATCTTTGGAGATGTGCATGATCAAGTTGCCAACCGGCTAACCAAGATCACGGGTGGTCGGATTCTTGATCTTGGCGGCGGAAACGGCATGCTGGCAACAGCTCTTCGCAAGCGTGGCCGCAGCGCCATCGTGCTGGATCGTGCCGACTACGTGCGTGACGCTCCACGTCCTGCGGTGCAGGCCGAGGCCACTCGGCTGCCGTTCCGCGATGGGAGTTTCGCTGCAGTCGCAGCCCTCTGGATGCTGTACTACCTCAGTCGGCCTGAGGAGGCACTGACCGAAGCCTCCCGGGTATTGCGTACCGGAGGCCTCTTCGTCGCCTGTACGTCTAGCCGCTACAACGATCCTGAATTTGCCAGCGTGCTACCCGGCTGGGGCAAGCCATTCAGCTTCGATGCGGAAACGGCGGCAGCGATCGTTGCTGATCACTTCACGATCACCGAGGTGATCAAATGGGATGCACCGGCAGTGCGACTTCCCGATACTGCTGCGGTCGCCCTGTTTCTGCGGGGCCGCGGGCTCAGCGCTGACGAGGCTTCGCGACAGGCTCCTCGCTGGAACACTCCAATGACCGTGACCAAACGTGGCTGCCTGATCTGGGCGCGCCGCGCCGGAGGACATCCATGATCAGGCCTCGCGCGAGCACGAGATGCACGAAGAGCATCTTCGCTTAGCACACGGTCTTAACAAGCCGCTCAATCTTCGGACGAGATGCCATCGCCACCGGCAACCGCTGGCGGGATGTTCTGGTTGAGATGGAACAAGTTGTCGGGGTCGTAGCTGGCCTTGATGGCGCAGAGCTTGTCCCAGGTGGGTCCTGGATAGGCCTCGCGTACCCGTTCCGGTCCCTCGTCGGCGAGAAATCCGACGTACGCGCCGCCGACTGGTCGTAGCGCGGCAGTGAAGTCAGCCACCCAGGCCTCGTGGGTGGCTGGGTCGTCGGACTCTCCATAGATCGCGGCAACATTGACCAGCATCGGTTGCTTCCGGTGCGCGAATGCTGTCGCCTCCGCGGGAACCGCAGCGACTGCTCCACCCAGCACTCGTATCTGTGCGGCCGACATCATTGCTGTCGAGGCCTGCAAACGGTCGAGTATGAGATTCGATACACGCTGGTCGACACCGTCGACAAACATCGTGCGGGCCTTTGCCAGCGGGTGGAAGTCCTCCGGCTCGGGCGGGTAGATCTGCGGATACGGCATCGGCTGAACCATGTCGGCAAGTGGCGTGCCGAGCGCACGAAATGGTGCAACCGCCTGCAGACCAGCCTCGACCGAGCCGGCGTACGCCATGGTCGCCAAAATCACCAGCTCGCCGTGCCGCTCAGGTGGCAGGAACGGCATAGGCGGCGCAGGCATGACATTCGCGATGCTCGAGAGCTCGTCAGGCGCCTCCTGTGCTCTGGCCACGAACTCCTCGATGCTCTCGGCTGTTGCAGGCAGTACCAGCAGGCCACCCACAATCGTCGGAAGCTCATGCAACTGGAATTGGAACCTGGTGACGATGCCAAAGTTTCCGCCACCGCCCCGCAGCGCCCAGAAGAGGTCCGCGTTGTTCTCTTCATCCGCGCGGATCAGGTGCCCATCTGCGGTAACGACCTCAGCCGCCAACAGCTGGTCGATGGTGAGACCGTACTTTCTCGATAAATACCCCACTCCGCCAGCCAGCGTGATGCCGCCAATACCGACCGAACCCGTGTCGCCAAATCCAGTAGCCAGGCCATGCGCGGCAGCTGCGGTGGTGTACTCGCCGGCGGTCAGACCGCTGCCAACCCACGCCGTACCGCTTTCGGCATCAATGTCCAGCTTCCGCAGATCTGACATGTCGAGCACGATCCCGCCCTCGTTGACGCCATAGCCAGCGGGGCTGTGTGCGCCACTGCGAACCGACAGATCCAGCCCGGTTTCCCGTGCCAGACTGACGACGTAGGCAACATCCGCCGCATCGGCGGCCCGAACAATGACGGCCGGTCTGCGATCGAAACCGCCGTAAAACACCGTGCGGGCGCGATCGTACGAGGCGTCATCCGGGCCGATTACCCGCCCGTTGAGGCGAGAGCGCAGGCGCGGGATCGACAGACTGGTCGAGCTATTGGTCGTTGCAGGCACTGTTGGACTCCTTCTCTTCTTCCGTCTGATCCATTACGACCTTGCCGGAACCGCAAACTCATCGTCGATCGCCCCGAAAAGAGGCCACCCGTCCAGTGCGTAGCAACATCCCACTCTGTGGCCATCCGGTTGGCTATTAGTGCGCAATGATCATGAACCACGCTGATAAACGTCCACAGTCGAAGTTGGCATATCACTACAAAGGAGGTCGCAGTGTCTGTATCGGTGCTCTACATGTCGATGTCACTCGACGGGTACATCGCCGGCCCCAACGACGAACTTAGCAACCCCTTCGGCGACGATGGCAGCGGCTGCACGATTGGTTCGTCACTCAAGACGGTGAGTTCTTCCGGCCGTCAGGGCCGGCCGGAGAGTTGTTCGACGAATGGAATGCGACACCGGAGGCCACACACATCCGTTACCGCGTACCTCACTGAGCCGGTCGACTCGCAGCGTCTCGCGCTGTGAGCTCGACCCCCGGATGGTTGGGTCTTCAGCGGAGTGCGGCCACCAAGGACACCAGTGCCGGCGCAACTAGCAGCGCGGGCAGCAGGTTCCCCACAGGTATGGCCTTGATCTGCAGCAGCCGCAGACCTACCCCAAGCAGCAGCAGCCCGCCAGTCGCAGTGATTGCCGTGATATAGGCCTCAGCCAGCACGTCGCCGATGAAGACCCCGACGATGGTCAGAGAGCCCTGGACCACCACGATGGCGACGACCGAAGCCATCACGCCGGGGCCCAGCGAGGCCGCGAAGGCAATGGAGGCGAACCCATCCAACACTGCCTTGAGGATGAGCTGATCGGGTCCCCGACCAAGACCATCCGACAGTGAGCCCAAGATGGTCAGCGGGCCGACGCAGAAGATCAGCGATGCCGTGACGAACCCTTCGATGAAGCGCTCCCGGGCGGCCTGGTCGGCCGCAGAAGCAGTCCCGGAGCCCGTTCCCGCGGGAACGTCTGAGGTTGCGGTGTCAGAATCCAGCGCTCCGGCGGGAGCGTGTGCAGCGCGGTCCCTTCGGGTTTGTGCCGGAAGATCACGCCGTACGACAGAGCGTCCTCGCGCCAGTCGTGTTCGCAGCCAACCGCCGAGGCCTTCCAGCCGAGCCTCGATGTCCAGCAATGAACCGGCAATACCACCCAGCAGCAGCGCTCCGAGCACGATGAGCACCGGTGCCGACGGCCCAACCGCTGCTGCCAGCGGTGCGGAGGTCACTTCGGCCGCGGAGAGCGCGCCAATCAGCAGCGTCACTAGTCCGAGCGCATCGGTCACGGTGTCCCGGGTTCGGGTAGGCAGCCGCGCCCCCAGCAGGAGGCCGATGCTCGAACCGATGATCACGGCCGCGACATTGACCGCGGTACCGATTCCAGGGAACACCGTTAGTCAGTTGGGCGCAGCTCGGTCACGAACTATCCACAGCTGGCGTACCGGACAACACGCGCCTGACGCTGAATCCCGTGGCGGTTTCGTCATTCTCTGTAGCAGTCATGAGGGCGCTCCTCTTCACATCGATCAAGATCAGCGCGTGGTCTCTGCTGATAGGAAGGTTCCCCACCATAAGAGGTATTGACTGTCCTTGACATAAAAGTCGTCGGGATCGTAGCGCCGGACGTTTCAGCCACGGGCATCCAGTCTTCTTTCGTGCCGGCGTACCGCCAGCGCGTGTGCCTCGTCGAGTAGCTGTCGGACCTGCGCCTTGGTCCTTTCGGCGGGGTTGAGGACCGATATCCAACCCTGAGCGGCGTATGTCGGATGCGGAATGAGTACGTCGGTCGCCGTGTAATCGAACTCGTCATGATGGTCCGCATGCTGTGCTGGCTGATGGCCCAAGAGTCGCTCGAACTCGCTGCGTCCAACGGCGATGTTGACGCGGAAGATGCCGTCGCGGTCTAGTTCAGACTCGACATCCCATCCCGCATAGTCATGAACCACGATGGTGGCGAATGGAGTCGCTGATTCTCCGGGCGATTCCGCTCGGGGTCGTAGAAGAAGAACGTGTCACCCCAAAGCAACCTCCGGCGCGGAATTGGCTTCACTCGCGGTAACAGTGACAACGCCTGGTAAGCCGCTGACGTACACGATGATCTCTGTCTCAGTCACAGAACCATGATCACTCCTGAACATCGACGGGGCGGCATGGTCCCGTTAATTGGAGGCAGGAGAAGATTTGATCATGACCAGACCAAGTCGTGCCGGTTGAGCCGTTCGTCGTGCGACACATCGAGATCGTCTGCGATGAGTCAGGCTTCTCCGGCGGGAACCTCGTTGGCGTCGGTCATAGCCCGGTCTTTGCCCATGCCAGTATTTGCATCGAACCCCAGACAGGCGCCCAGTTAGTCCAGCAGCTGCGCCGGGAAATCGGCGCCCGCGGCACCGGCGAATACAAGTCTCCCGAAATCATGCGGCCACGTCGGCGACCGGTTTTGCTCTGGCTGCTTGGGCCAACCAGTCCCATCTACGGCAACGCGTACGTGCACCTCACCGACACGCAATTCTTCGTTCTTGCCCGACTGGTCGATGTGCTCCTCGGCGGGCAGCCGGTGTCCGGGATCACTAGCCCTGGACGGAACGCCGGCACTCGCCCTATGGCGCTAGCGCTATATAAGTTGGGCGAGCACAGCTACGGAACTCCGCGGTGGCAGGAGTTCCTCAAACTCTCGGCCAATCTCTTTCGGACCAATAATCGGTGGCTGCCGAAGACGCCAGTTCAGAACTTCTACACTGCCGTCGACAGCCTGGCCGAAACCAGCGCAGCATCCGATGTCCGCGAGGTTATGCGAATGCTGCAGTCGACACGGCCCATTGCGGAGACGACCCGTGCGTCTTACCTACAGCACCCCAAACTGACTCCCTTGATGGAGCCGCTGCTTCCAGCGCTCAACCGCGCCGTCCAGGTCTGGGGCTCGCGGGCTGCGAGTCTTTCGGTGATACACGACGAGCAGTCGGCATTGACAGCTGAACGCATTGCCGACATTGCCACCGCGTACGCCGCCAACCAGCCGGGACGCCAGCTGACCGATGTCCAGCTCGTCGATTCCAGCCGTGAACCACGCGTCCAAATCGCCGACTTTGTCGCCGGTATCGCATGCCGCCTCGCCAGTGATCAACTCCAAGATCGGGCAGACCGGGAGATCAGTGCCCTGCTGGGGCCGCTTATTGATCCTGAGTCGGTATGGGTTGACTACAAGACCTGGCATTGACAGGAAAACCATTTGGTTTCCTATGCTCGGCTAGGTGGAAACAGTGTTTCGCGCCCTCGCTGATCCGACTCGGCGGGCGTTGCTAGATGCGCTGTTTGCCCGGGACGGCCAAACTCTAGTGGCGCTAACCGCGGGGCACGACATGACAAGGATCGCGGTTGCTAAACATCTGCGCCTCCTCGAGGAGGCCGGCCTGGTTGTCACGCATAGGCGTGGCAGGGAGAAGTTGCACTTCCTCAATACCGTCCCGATCCGCCTCATCCATGACCGGTGGGTCAACAAATACACCGAGCCGTGGGCCGCCGGTCTGGCCGGGCTGAAGCGGGAACTGGAGCGCCCGATGGAGAAGGTGTTTGAGATCTACATCCGCACAACGCCGGAGCAGCTTTGGGAAGCGATCACCGACCCCGCGATCCGGGCCAAGTATCACTTCGGCGCGGGGGTGGATTCGGAATGGACGCCGGGATCCCGCTACGAGTTGAACCACCCCGGTGCCGACCGACCCCTCGTGGAGGGCGAAAACCTCGTCGTGGATCCACCACGTCGACTCGTACAGAGCATGCATGTCTTGTGGAGCGAGGAAGCCGAGCGCGAGGGCACGACCCGAGTCACGTGGGAGATCGAACCGGTTGGAGATTCCTGTCGCCTCACCGTGACTCATGATCAGCTCAGCGAAAATGCTCTGCCGGAGCTGTACGGCGGGTGGCCGATGATCTTGTCCGGCCTGAAGACGTGGCTGGAGACCGGCCAGCCGCTAACTACGCCGGGCTCGCTGATGTACGGCGCATCTGACCAGAGACAGTAAGGAGACACATGACAACCACGCTCGATAAGAGCTTCACCGCCACGTTGCACAAGAGCCCGGCCAAGGGTGGTTGGACCTACGTCGTAACCGACTGGAGCGCTGACTTCTTCGGCACTCGTGGGCTGGTCAAAGTGGCAGGCACCGTTGATGGAGAGCCCTTCCGCAGCTCCTTCATGCCGCTAGGCGATGGAACCCATAAGCTGCCGATCAAGTCCGACTTGCGTCAATTGATCGGCAAGCAAGAAGGTGAGACGGTCAACATCCACCTCAGCGAACGACTTGCATAGCCGATCGATGTGACCAACGCCATATATTTGCTTTGAAATAGGCCTGGAAGCTGGTCTGTTGTGCATAACGTGACTATGGACTTGTTGCCCTCAGACCAGCCGACCGTCTTCACTACGAGTTGGTGTGGCTATTGCATACGGCTCAAGTCACAGCTTCGTCGTGCCGGCATCGAGTTCCGCGAGATCAACATCGAAGATCATGCCGAGGGCGCAGCAATCGTTGCTCACCTTAACGATGGCAATCTCACTGTGCCCACCGTTGTCTTTGGTGACGGATCTGCGCTGACCAACCCGTCCGCGTCCGAGGTTCGCAGTCGGCTAGCTGCAGCAGCCTGAATCGTGGCGGGCTTACGCGGCCCGGCAGCCAGGACCGCTCAGGTGCTAGCTCGGTTCTTCGGCAGGCACCAGGCCACAATCCAACCGATCTCCACAGCGGCATCTGCCAGATGCATCTTTGAGATTCGCCCGCTCGGCGCGTAGCTCAAGTCGATCAAGGTGAGTACGGCCGCCGTACCAATGCCCAGTCGACGTGCTTGGGCAATGCTCTCCGGAGTAGATCCAGTCGCCAGCAGAGTCGCGCCGTTAATCACCAGCAGGCCCGCGACCGTCTTGACCAACCAACGATCAACCTTGGGACCAAACACCGCCTCGAAGCTGCGCAGGTGCAGCAACGGCCAAAGTCCGCCGACCAGGTTGGCAGCACCGTGGGCTCGCGCAACCGTCAAAGCACTCATGAGCTCAAGATACTGGCGCGGCATGGTGATAGCTGATTCGATCGGCTACGCGCGCTTCGGCCCCATGTATCCGACTGGCCGAGCTAGTCGCGAGGGAAGGGCGTGATGCATATGATCATGCGCTACTGGAGAGGCTGGACGATCCCTGACAATGCCGATGCCTACCAAAGGATCGTCAGTGAGCAGGTCTTGCCCGGGATCGCGGCGCGCCGGCTCGAAGGATACGGGGGTGCCTATTTGCTACGACGTGATCTTGACCAAGAGGTCGAGTTCGCAACTGTGATGATCTTTGACTCGCTTGACAACGTTCGCGCGTTCCTTGGCGAGGACTATGAAACGGCGTATGTCCCGCCGGCCGCACGAGCCGTGCTGGCTTGCTTCGATGAGAAGACTGCCCACTACTCGACGCTGCTCACACCCGAACAGACACGCTGATCTCGCGCGAAAGTGGTCATGGCCGACAACCCTGAAGCGATTCAGTGCTGTCGCCTTTGCCCACTTTTTCAATAGGGGGGCCGCCGCTCGCCGGAGCCTGATTCAGCCGTCCATGCCCTCTGCGGCGGGCAGACGCCCGTCGGGTTCGCCGGGTGAGGCACTCTCAGCTCCGGGTCGCAGCCGATACAGCACCTCACCAGCGTGCGGTTCGACAAAGGTGTCCGGATCGGCCTCATACTCGGCAAGATCCACAGTGGCCGGATCAAGATAGTTGAGATTGACAGAACGTACGACGTCCTCCGGAATGCCGGTAGCCAACGTCACGGTGACCCGATTGACCTCGCCACGCTCGGGATCCCAGGTGCCCTGACCGCGTAAATGGGTGGAGTGAGCAAGATCGCCCCACGGCTTGTCGCGGAACTTGTCCCACTGGCCGAGGAAGTAGTCGCGGTTGTGATAGCCGATTTCAGTGATGCTCGGATGCATCACCGAGATCTGGGTAATGTGCGGTGCATAGATGATCAGTTCACCGCCATCGGCGACAATCGGCTCGAGTTTGTAGAAGCCCTTGGCCGCGGTCCAGATGTCCTGATACTTCGTCGGCATGATCGACAACACGCGGCGTACCGGATGATCAAGATAGGTCACATGGGTCTGGGCCGAGATGTCTGCACAGGCCGCCCAGGCGTCCTCTGGAGTACCAAAGGCCACCGCATGCAAGGTGTCGGTTCCGGAGGCCACAACGAGGCATAACGCCAAGCGTCTTGTCGGAATCAGGCTTGCCGCTTCGTCGATCAACGCGCGTACCGGAGTAATGCCCCTGGTTCCGATCATTTGGGCACTGGTGATCAACGCGCCAACCCAATGCGACAAGTTGATCAGTTCCGGCCCTGACACTCCGGGGAAGAAGTACTTGTTGCCGCCGGAGAAGCCGACAACCTCATGGGGAAAGACCGGACCAACCACGATTGCCACGTCGGCCTCGGCGACATGACGGTTGATCCGCACGTCGACCGCCGTATCAGTCAGCAGTCCGCCGGTGAGGTCGGCGATCCGGTCCGCACTGATGGTTCCGACGGTGGTGAACGTCTCGGGCAGCCAGAATTCGTGGTTGAGCACTCGCCAGCCTGGGTACGTCTCGTTGAGCCCGCCAGGGTGGTAACCGAGATGCCGTCCGAGATGCTCCTCGGTCATGCCCTGATGGGTACCCAACGCGATCACCATCGTGACCTCAGAAGCCTTGGCTAGGCCCTCAGTCATCGCCTGAAGGAGCAAGGGAAGTGGGCAGGTCCTCGTGCCGTCAGGCACCACCACGCACACCCGCTTGTTCTCGATCTCCGCGCTCGCTATCGATTCAGCGACAAATCTGGTCACGTCTTCGGGCTGGAGAAACTGGCCCACTCCGCCGAGTACGGCCGCGTTGGTTGTGTCCAGCTCAGTCGTCGTCATGGCGCCACTCTGCCCTTCTGCTCGGCATCGGCACAAGAATGAGAGACCGGACGGCGATCCAGAGACTGGGAACCTCATGACTGAGCAGACCGCATGACTGAGCAGACCGCGCTGGTGTGGGAAGGCGGACAGGTCGTAAAGGTCCGGCCGGTTCCAGTGCCGCTCCCCCGTCCCGGCTGGGTGGCGGTCGACGTCGCCTACGCCGGAATCTGTGGCAGCGACTTGCACGTGGCTTCGGGTGAACACATCCGCGCCCAACCCGGCATAGTTCTGGGGCATGAATTCGTCGGTCATTTGGCCGAGCCTTACGGTGATTTGCCAGCCGGCTATCCGGTCTTCGTCAACCCGATGGTGAATTGCGGCGTCTGCGAGGCCTGCCTGGCGGGGCGCACCAATGTTTGCCGCAGCCTTACCTTGGTTGGCATTGACTATCCGGGGGCAATCGCGCCCCGTACCGTCGTTCCGGAGTACGGGATCTACCCGCTGCCAGAAGATGTTGATCTTGTTGCGGCAGCTTTGATTGAGCCGGTGGCAGTGGCAGTACGAGCCGTGCGACGATCAGGTCTGGCGCTCGGCGAGCGGGCCCATGTCATCGGAGGTGGTCCAGTTGGCTGCCTCGTTGGATTGCTCTCTACCGCCGCTGGCGCAATCGTGACCATGTCGGAGCCCTCAGAATCGCGCCGGAAGTACGCGGCTCAGCTCGGGCTAACCATCCTCGATAGTCCAAATGATCTTGGTGCGGGAGCCGATGTGGTCTTCGATGCGTCCGGCCACTCGTCGGCGGCCGGCGAACTGCTGCGTTGGCTTCGGAGCGCCGGCACCGCTGTCATTGTCGGCGCCTATCGCCCTGGATTGCATGGGCTCGACCTGCTCTCGGTGATGTTCGCAGAGATCACCATCATTGGCACCCGCATCTATCAGCGCAGTGACATCGAGGCGGCAATCGGCCTGGTCACATCGGGCAAGCTAGACGCACACCGCTTGATCAGCAAAATCTTTGCCCTCGATGCCGCGGTTGACGCCCTTGACAGCTTGCGCCGCGGCGAAGGAATGAAGGTGCTGATCGAGCCGGGCCGGATAGGAGCGACGTGATCAAGTAATGGAAGCCACCGAACCGCGCCGCGTGATCACTGCCGGCGAGACCATGGCACTAGTGGTGCCGCCCGACCCGGGCCGCCTGCGCCACGCCAGCAACCTGCTGCTGTCCATTGGTGGCGCCGAGAGCAATGTGGCGATTGGCTTGGCTCGCCTTGGGATTCCGTCGAGCTGGATCAGCGCGCTCGGCGACGATGAGCTTGGCGAGCTGATCTTGAACCGGCTGCGGGCCGAGGGCGTCGACACTAGTGCGGTAAAGCGCGTCTCCGACCGGCCAACTGGCCTCTACCTTCGCGAGGAGGTCGCTGGGCGCTTGCGGGTGTACTACTACCGCAGTGGCTCGGCGGCTGCCACGCTATCGCCCGAGGCATTCGACTCCGGCACCTTGCATGGAGCTGCCTTCCTTCATCTGACTGGCATAACGGGCGCCCTGTCTCCCGAATGTGGTGACTTCCTGCAGTGGGCGGCGACCACCGCGCGGGAGGCGGACGTACGGGTGAGCTATGACGTGAACTATCGCAGCCGCCTCTGGGAACCGACGGCGGCACAAGCTGCCACCGAAGCTCTGTTGCCACTAGTCGACGTAGTGTTCGTCAGCGACGATGAGCTTGGTGCGCTCTGGGGTTTGGAGACTGACGAGGCCCTGGAGTACCTCACCAAGGCCGGACCAGCCGAGGTTGTCGTCAAACTAGGCGCGCAAGGCTGCGTCGCGTTGATCAATGGCGAGCGGCTGACCTCTGCTGGCTTCCCGGCCCGACAGATCGACCCCATCGGTGCCGGTGATGCCTTCGCTGCCGGCTACCTGGCCGCCTCGCAGTGGGGCTGGGCACCTGCGAAGCGGTTGCGCACCGCCAACGCTATGGGTGCCTTTTGCGTGCAGACTCTCGGCGACTATGAGGGCTTGCCCAGCCGCCGGGAGCTTGACGCCTTTCTCGAACAGATTCCAGATCTTGGGAGATGATCATGACCTCCGAACAACCAGAGATCCTTCTGGAGGGCGTATATGTCGCCAATGTCACGCCGTTCTTCGACGACGACCGCTATTCCATCGATCACCACGCCTATCACGCACACGTCCGATGGCTAGCTGATCATGGAGTGACCGGCATCGTGCCATTCGGCACCAATGGTGAAGGTCCCTCGATTGCGGCTCGGGAGAAGCGGCCCGTGTTCGAGGCGCTTGCCGCTGCCGGGGACGACCTGCAGATCATCGCGACCGTCGCGGAAGGCAACCTGCCGGACACTCTTGATCAGCTCGCCTTCCTCGACGAGCTTCCGGTCCGGGCGGTGATGGTGATGCCGCCGTACTACTTCAAGCCCGTCGACACCGAAGGCCTGAAGATCTTTTACGAACGCGTACTGGCGGCTACCCGTCATCCCGTGGTGATCTACCACATTCCGAAGTACGCCATTCCGATCCCTACAGACCTCGTCATTTCGCTTCCGGTATGGGGCGTCAAGGACTCCGGCGGCGAAGCCGGCTATGCCGAGAGTCTGCACAGCGCGGGTAAGGGAGTGCTGGTCGGTACCGAGGATGACCTGCCCGGCCGCCTTCGGACTGCCCACGGCTCCATCTCGGCCCTGGCGAATATCGTCCCCGAGCAAGTCGTCGCGCTCTACTCCCACATCCGAGCCGGACGCGCGGAAGAAGCTGCCAAGCTGTCCGATCACCTGCTCAAAGTGCGCGCGATGACCAAGGAGTACGCCTCAGCTGGAGTTCTGAAACGGGTAGCCGAGCAGCGACACGGTCATCCGATGGGCACCGTACGACCCCCGCTGGTGCCGGTCTCAGCGTCTTTTGACGTTGTGGGGGCCACCGCGCTTGCACTCTCTGGCCCGACGAACTAGCCGCAACGGACGTAGACCATGAAGGCACTTGTTACCGATGCTGAATACACCTCGCTCGATCTTGAGGCTGAGGTCCTGGCTGCGGAAGGCCATGAGCTGACTTCCGCGTCCTGCCGGACCGCTGATGACGTCATCGAGGCTGGGGCCGGCGTTGACGCGATGCTCGTTCAGTACGCACCAATTACCGCAGCAGTCTTCGAGGCGCTGCCACAGCTAAGACTCGTGAGCCGGTACGGCGTTGGGGTCGATTCGGTGGACACCGAAGCCGCCCGCGAGCATGGCGTCTGGGTATGCAATGTGCCGGACTACGGGACCACCGAAGTGTCGCTGCATGCGGTCGCGATGCTGCTGGCGCTGTTGCGCAACCTTGCCGGGCATGATCGCGAGGTACGCGCTGGGCACTGGGACTACCACCTTGGCGGTGAACTACGCCGGCCAAGCTCATTAACCCTCGGCGTTGTGGGCCTGGGCCGGATTGGTCGGATGACGGGTGAGCGAGCGGCGCCGTGGTTCGGCGCTGTCGTCGGTTACGACCCATATCTGCCGGATTCCGCCTGGCCTCAGGGGTTCGAGCGACTCGAGCTGCCGGACCTGTTCGCTCGCAGTTCGGCGGTCACGCTGCATCTGCCGTTGACTGACACGACCCGCGGACTCGTCGGAATTGATCTTCTGGACAGGATGCCTGACGGCTCCTATCTGGTGAATACCTCCCGCGGTGGCCTAGTCGATCTTGACGCCCTGCTCAGCGCGCTGGACAGCGGCCGGCTTGCTGGTGTCGCCCTAGACGTACTGCCCCAAGAGCCGCCGCCAAGTGATCATCCGTTGCTGAACCATCCCCGGGCGTTGATCACTCCGCACGTCGCCTGGTACTCGGTGGAAGCAGAGCTCGAGCTGCGGCGCAAGGCCGCTCAGAACATCGTCGACTGGGCACGAACGGGACGGCCTACCTACGCGGTGGTCGAAGGCCGTTAAGGCGCCTCTGGCGGCAGGCTGATCGATCCATCCCCGAATGCTGAGTGTCAGTCCCCCGCCCTACGGTGAGGGCCGATGGAAGGCCGATGGAAGGAGATCCTGATGAATGCGCGGCGAACCTACCCCGAGGGCATCACCTGCTGGGTGGATATCGAAGAACCCGATGTTGAGGAGGCGGCCAGGTTCTACGGTGCTCTCTTCGGTTGGACGTTCCTTGAGGCTGAGTCGAAGCCGCGATACTTCATCGCCCAGCGCGACGGCCAAGATGCAGCCGGGATCGGCCAACGGCCGGTCGACGATCCGGTTGCGGGTCCGGCTGCCTGGAATACCTACATCTCTGTCCGTGACCTCAATCAAACGGCTGCCCATCTCGTGAGTGCCGGGGGTCGTATCACGGAGTCACCGTCGGAACTTGTCGACGCTGCCCTCACTGCATCCTGCGTCGACCCAGAGGGGATCCCGTTCCGCTTGTGGCAGCCGCTTGGCCGGCAGGGCGTACAGGTGGCCAACACTCCGGGTGCCTGGAATTTCAGTGATCTGGTTACCGCCGACCCGTCAGCGGCGATTGCCTTTTATGGTGGGGCGTTCGGCTGGATATTTGACGACCTCGGTTTCGCGACCATGATCCGACAGCCCGGCTATGGTGATCATCTCGCTGCCACGTCCGACCCCGGCATCCATGCGAGACAGTCGGGCGACAAGGTGCCGGCGGGTTTTGCCGATGCGTTCGGCTGGCTGATTCCGGCCGAGGGCGAACCGCACTGGCATGTGACGTTCACAGTCGCCGATCGCGACGACGCCGCAGCGACCGCTGAGCAACTCGGCGGGATTGTGATGGCTACCAACGACACCGACTGGACCCGGGATGCGCATATTCGTGATCCGCAGGGCGCCATCTTCACGGTCAGCCAATACTCGCCGACAGCCGGTTAGAAAGGAGCAGCCAGCTCAGTGCAGCGGCATAAGAAAGTGTGGGCGAATCGCATCTCTGAACCGATTGAGGCATGCAACTACTCCGCAGTTTCCTGAGCGGCAATGCATTGAAGGGAAGGTGCTTGATCATTGCTCGGTCGCCGTAATCGTTTGGTTAGAGACTCAATCGCCTCCGCCGCTTCAGACTTGTCACATGAGGACCGTCGTACTCACGTTCTGTCTGCTCGTCGTGGGCTGCAGCGCACCGCCCACCGCCGACCCGACGCCAGGAGACCCGGCCTCACCCGTTGGTGCCTCATCTGCACTATCGCCAGCATCCAGCCCCTCCCGGCCGCCAACTCCGAGCGCGACCACAGCCGGTCAGCCGACTGGAACAACGATCATTGCCGCAGACAGCGAGTTCGGCACGATGCTCTACGACGACTCCGGCCAGCCGATCTACCTCTTCGATGCTGAGACGACCAGCCAGCCTGAGTGCTACGGCAAGTGCGCGGAGGCCTGGCCACCGGTACTGACCGAGGGAACACCACGAACGAAAGGCGCCATACGGTCCGACCTGCTCGGAACGACACCCCGCAAAGATGGTTCAGTTCAGATCACCTACGCTGGGCATCCTTTGTACTTCTACGCCCACGAGGGGAAGTACCAGGTGCTGTGCCACAACGTCACCGAGTTCGGTGGCACCTGGCTGGTGGTGCAGCCGAACGGCAAGCCGGCTGCGAATTAGCCCCCTCAGCGCTATGAGTAACGAATTACCGTCCAGGGCGGCAGTCATCGGCGGAGGGGTCATCGGCGTCTCCAGCGCGTACCACCTTGCCCGCCAGGGCGCAAAGGTGTACCTGGTGACCGAGGGTGGTCTTGCCAGCGGCGCTTCCGGACGATCTTTGTCCTGGATCAATGCGGGTGGCATGTGGGCCGAGCACTATTACCGATTTCGGATGATCGGCATCGACCGCTATCGAACGCTTTTTGCTCGCCAACCCACCCAGAACTGGCTCCGATTCGATGGTGGTCTCAGGTGGCAGTCAGCAGAGCAAGCCGACGTTCTCAGCGAGATGCATGAACGTGAACTGGCCCGTGGCTACGACAGCCAGCTGCTGACCGGCGACGAGGTTGCGGCGCGGATTCCTGGTGTCAACGCGGAAGCCATCCCGACCTCAGGCGCCATCTGGAACCCCGGTGAAGGCTGGATCGACCTGCCATCCTTGATCAACTACTTGGTCAAAGAGCTGGTCGACCTTGGTGGTGAGTTGATCACTGACGCCGGGAAGGCCTCAGTGCACTTAGACACCGGTCGCGTTACCGAAATCAAGACGGAGCACCACCCGACTATCGAGGTTGATGCCGTACTGCTGGCAGCGGGCTCCAGCGTTCCGGAGCTGGCTGCGCAGCTCGGTGTCACCATCCCCGATGCCACGAACACAGCGCTCTTGATCAAGACCCACCCTCTGGAGACCCCGCTGCGAGCTGTCCTGAACACATCGCGCGTGTCGCTGCGACCCGCCCCGGACGGTGGCCTAGCCGTCGACGCCGCCTGGACCGAATCCCACATCGAAGTGCTGGCAGATGGCACCTATCGCGTTCCCGCGGAGACGATTGACGAGCTGCTCGCCGAGGCGTCACGTGTGCTGACTGGCGGCCCAATCCTGAGAGCCGCGACCTACGGCATAGGCCCCAAGCCGATTCCAGGTGATGGTGAGCCGGTGCTCGGCCAGCTCGGCGACATGGACGGGCTCTATGTCGCCTTCACCCACAGTGGCGCAACGCTGGCCTTGATCATCGGTGAGCTGCTGGCGTACGAGGTGATCAACAAGCGATCACACCCGTTGCTGGCACCCTTCAGGCCCGACCGATTCATTAAATGATCATCCGGCATTAGGTGGCCGGTGTCGGTCGGCGTGTAAACCAGATCGCGATCAGCAGGTTCGGCACCCAGCACAGCCAGGCGATCCAGGTGTACGCCGTGGCGAAGGAGAACGAGACCAGACCCGCATTGCTGAGCTCGTCATAGAGAAGAGTCCACAGCCGCAGCATTACGCCCGCGTAGATCAACGAGTAGCTGCGGATCATCCAGCGACGATGATCACCAATCCGGCCCGCTAGCACCATGCGCAGCGCCGTCCAGGTCGCGAAGAGCATGCTCAGCCCCAACAGCCCGAAGCCAAGCGATGTCACCCAGCTGGGATAGGACACCGTTGCCAGGACCAGGCCGGATAGTCCCAGACCGGTGCAGCTCGCGATGTAGGTGGCACCCATGAACCGATGCACGCGAATGAACCGACGGCGTATCCAACCGACGAATTGGAGCGGCCCGACCGCTAGGGCGAGGATTCCGCAGAGCACATGGACACCGAGCACAAACTCGAGGCGGATATACACCTCACGCTGCTCGGGGAAGTACTCCTCAGGGTTGAACGCAAGATAGCGTGCGACGAAGGACATGGCGGTGAGCGCCAACAGAGTCATGATCACCCAGCCGGGCTTGGCCAGCCAGCGCGCAAGGCGCGGACGCTGACGCCGAACCACTGGGATTGGGCGAGTCGCAATTTGATCAACGGCGGTCATGTTGTGCCTCCTGGTGCTGAGGTCAATGACGCTAGCCTCGGGAGAACTCGGATACATCCGCCTCAAAGATCGATCTCTATACGCCTTTTGGAGTAGGCCGGGCGAATCAAGGAGGTAGTGCAATGGCCGCTGTGGACTTCTCGCTAGATGGTGAAGTAGCACTCGTGACCGGAGCCGCAAGCGGCATCGGGAAAGCCATTGCCGAGGCGATAGCCGCCAGCGGTGCCGCCGTCGGGCTTGTCGACCTGACCGAGCAATCCAACGAGGACACCGCCATTGCCATCTCTGACGCCGGCGGACGCTGCATCTCCATCGCGGCCGACGTGACTCACCTCCCTCAACTACGCGCTGCGGTGGAACGCACGGAGGCAGCCTTCGGATCGCTGAGTCTTGCGGTCAACTCAGCGGGCATCGCGAACGCCGCTCCGGCGGAGACCATG
This sequence comes from Propionibacteriaceae bacterium, assembly GCA_035253925.1. GTDB lineage: Bacteria > Actinomycetota > Actinomycetes > Propionibacteriales > Propionibacteriaceae > Microlunatus. Next base: position 8,623 of record DATFBI010000026.1, on the reverse strand, counting down.
TCAGTTGAGCAGTGGCAGCGGGTCTACGACGTTGATGTCACCGGGGTGTTCTTGAGCTGCCAAGCGGAAGCCGAGGCGATGCTGGGTCAGGGTCGCGGCTCAATCGTCAACATCAGCTCCATGTCGGGGACCATCGCCAATCGAGGCCTACAGCAGGTGCATTACAACAGCGCCAAGGCCGCGGTGAGCCACTTGACACGCTCGCTGGCGGTGGAGTGGGTGGATCGGGGTGTGCGGGTGAACGCCGTCAGTCCGGGCTATACCGCAACGCCTATGAACAGGCGTCCGGAGATGGTCGACCTTGTTGAGAGGTTCTCGGAAGAGATACCGATGGGCCGGTACGCCGAACCTGAGGAGATCGCCGGTCCGGTGGTATTCCTGCTCTCGCCGGCGGCAAGCTATTGCACTGGCGTCGACCTGTTGGTCGATGGTGGCTTCTCCTGCTGGTGAAGCTATCCAAGTTTGCGGATGACATCGCCGGTGCGTACGGTGCCGGATTCCAGCACCCGAATATGCATGCCACGACGGCGGTTCAGCCGGCCTTCACCGCCGTTTGCCCAGGCCAGCGCCTCCGCACCGAACCGGCCCGCGAACTTGGCACATCCGGTGTGCGGTGGCTCCGTCACCTCGGTCACCGCCTCGCCAATCTGCAGTCGGGTGCCTGGCGGGAGGCTGTCGATCGACAGGTCGAGGTCAACAAGGAGCTGATCACCGGCAAGCTGCCAGCGCTCGCAGTCACCGGCAATGGAGGCCAGGACCCGGCTGTTCATGACGGTGATCTGCCGGAGCGGGTCAGCACCACCGTTGGAATTCCCCCTTGTTTCCCAGCTATCTCCGCGCAGCCCATGCGTGATGTCGAGCACACCTTCCTCGAGAACCAGTCGCTGGTCAACACCCGGCCGGCAAACGATCATCTCGACGATCCCGTTGTCCGTCGGTGAACTGCCGATCTCGGCCGCAGTCTGCTGGATTTCGGCGAGCCGTCGATGGTACGGAACGTGCTCGGCGAACTGCTCAGCAACGCTGGCTTTGATTGTGCTCATGGCCCGCCTCCCGCTGTTGATCTGGTCAGGATTGCTTGATCGATACCGCAGGGCAAGTGGTTATCGGCCCTCAGACTCTGTCAGGAACCTACGTAAACATAGGTTCCTTACGCTCTGCATAGGTTGCAACCTGTGCAGACCGTAAGCAATCTACGTTTACGTAGGTTTCCGCAGGAGAGTCCCGCCGGGGTGAATCCTTCGCGCTCGCCCACCGAAAATTGGCGTGCGCCTGCCAGGTTGCTGCGCAATGATCATGGAATGCCATCCGAGGACCTGCGCACACCCTTGCGTCAGCGACTCGGCCGAGCGGTGCGGGAGCGTGATCGCATCGCGGTTGGTGCGTTGCGGGATGCGATTGCGGCGCTGGACAACGCCGAAGCGGTTGAACCCGATCAAGATGCCGCAACCCCGTCCAGTGAATACGTTGCCGGCGGAGTGGTTGGCGTTGGCACAGCCGAAGCGCAACGCCGGGTGCTGGATACCGAGTCGCAACGTGCCATCGTGACGGCCGACGTGGAGGCCAGACTCGCAGCCGCAGCCACGTACGAGCAGCACGGGCAGAGCGCACGGGCAAGTGAGCTTCGATCAGGGGCAGAGGTACTGCTTGCCGCTTTGGATGCTGGCGACACCGGCGATTAGGGACGTTCGCCGCACCGCTCAAGCCGACCGCTTGCAGCGGCGGAATCCGATGAGCAGTCCGGTACCCACTCCAAGCGCTGCTACCACCCCGCCGAGGAGCATCAGCGGAGCAGACCTACTTCAGTGTTCGGCGGCAGGCTGTCAGCCACCTGTTTCAGCGCCCGCTTGGCGGCGGCAAATTTGGTACCGCCGGAGGAGATTCGCTCGTTCATCGATCCGGACACGTCCAGCGGCAGCAGGATCTTTGCCGGCTTTTGTTCATCGGCCAACGCCGACTGCGGCACCGCCAAGGACCCCAAAAACGAGGAGTGCACTCACAAAAGACCAGCGCTCTAAGCTTGCCGTCAGCTAGTTCACCCCCGAACTCGCCGCTGTCACGACTTACAGAGGGCCGAGGATAGCCCGATTCACTGAATGTTGATTCAGGTGTTCAACCTGCAGCGCAACCGATTGCGTTTCCCATACCGCCCAAAAGGACCTTGAAGCGCACGGCATTCGTGTCGGAGACTGGTTCGCCATGGGCAGGACACCGGCAGCGGACACCTTCCTCCACGGCGCGGACGTCTACGACCGACATACCGGCAGATACGGCCACGAGCTCGCGCTGGAGTTGATCAAGTTCGCAGAGGTGCGCTCCGGCCAACGTGTTCTCGATGTGGGCTGCGGGCCAGGCGCGCTGACCCGGCAACTAGTAGCGGTGGTCGGCACCGACCAGGTTGCCGCTATCGATCCCTCGCTGGCATTTGTCGACGCCTGCCGGGATCGGTTGCCGGGCGTAATGGCCGAGGTTGCGGCCGCCGAGGCGCTGCCATTCGCCGATAGAGTCTTCGACCGAACGCTCGCCCAGCTGGTGGTCAACTTTATGGCCGACGCTGAGACCGGCGTACGCGAAATGTGCCGAGTGACCCGGTCCGGTGGCGTCGTCGCGGCCGCGGTCTGGGACTACTCCGGCCAGATGACGCTGCTGCGGCGCTTTTGGGACTCGGTCACCACACTCGACCCCACAGCCGCCGATCTTGACGAGGGCCGCTCTATGCCGTACTGCACGCCCGATGAACTCGAGGTGCTCTGGACGGATGCGGGATTGGAGCACGTCAGCATCTCTGACGTCGTAGTTACGGCGGGATACGAAGGCTTCGAGGACTTGTGGGAACCCCTTGAGTGGGGCGTTGCACCGTCCGGTGCGTATGTAGCCTCGCTGCCGCCGGACCGCCGCGCGGAACTCAAGGCAGACTTCCAGCAACGCCTCGGCGCCGGCGATCGGCCGTTCCGCCTTGGTGCACGGGCTTGGCTGGTGGCCGGTCGCCTTCGCTGATGGCGTCAAGGCCGTCGATTCGAGCGTTGACTCCGCGAGTAGTCACGGTCGCTGGCCATCGATTGCGCCCGACTCCAGTCTTCGACACTTATTGGCGGTTCGCGGTCGCGCGCCAGCAGGTGTATGAGGCTCGCTTGCGGGGCGATTCACCACCCTGGACGAACGATCCGATCATGGCCTCGCATCGCTTCACCAACTGTTACCGAGCAGCGGACCGCGTGAGCCAGTATTTGATCAGCCACGTGATCTATAGCGGCAATCAAGATCCGGATGAGGTGCTGTTTCGGATCTTGTTGTTCAAGTTCTTCAACCGCGTCTCCACTTGGGAGCTGCTTCGCGCCGTCCTTGGTGATCTTGCCTGGCGGACGTTTGCATTCGAACGCTACGACCAGATATTGACTGACGCGGTTTCTCGTAGGGAGCCGATCTACTCTGCGGCCTACGTCATTCCCTCCCCGAGGTTGGGTGCGCAGCGCAAGCACACGAATCATTTGCGGCTCTTGCAGCAGATGCTGCGCGACGGGTTGCGTTACAGATTGCAAGCAAGCGGGTCGATGTCCGAGGCCTTCCAGCTGCTACGCCGCTATCCGGGATTGGGCGATTTCCTGGCCTACCAATTGATCATCGATATCAACTACTCAACCTTGATCAACTTTGATGAGATGGACTTTGTTGTCGCGGGCCCGGGAGCTAGAGATGGAATCTGCAAGTGCTTCGGTCCCGCAGCTCGGGGCATCGAAGCGGAGATCATCCGCTATATGAGCGATGCACAATCCGAACACTTCGCCCGCCTGGGGCTCAATTTCTTTCGACTGTACGGCCGACGCCTGCAACTGATCGACTGTCAGAACCTGTTCTGTGAGGTTGACAAGTACGCCAGGGTGGCACACCCAGAGATCGGCGGCTATTCGGGCAGGACTCGCATCAAGCAGCGCTATGTGCCTAGTGATCACGTCCTGACATCGTGGTTTCCGCCAAAATGGGGTCTGAACGCGTCGGTGGAACGCTCAGCATCAGAACGGCCTGCCCAGCTAGTGGATGGAACGCATCAACGAGCTGGTTGTGGTGCCTGAGTCGACCGCGAGCTGCTGCGAGCCAGCAGTGCCACAGCGGCGGCGAAGAAGACCAGGCCGATCGGTCCGATAGGCGGCCCATGCAACAGGGCAATTGTCGACACGGCCAGCACCAGTGAAACCGCCAATGGTGCACCGGCCTGGCGCAAGGCGATCGCGGCCGCAATGATCGCCACTGCCCATGCGATCGCCCCTACTGTGGCGGCCACGTCATCGGTCAACATGTCGTCCCAGAGTCTCTGAACCGCTGCCGCAACTCCAGCCTGCTCGTTCTCGGGAGCGACGTTGGCGTACCGGACGAGGACGCCGGCGGCGATGCCCACCATCGCTTCTGCGGCCCCGTAGCACAACACGTATGCGCCGGCTGCAACCCGACTGATCTTCGCTGCCGGACCAGGCAGGTCACTGACCAGCAAAATCACGGCGCCGCCCATCAGTCCAATGAACAGCAGGTGGCGAAGTGGACCACCAGCCATTGGGTCGCCTGGTCGCGAAGGCTGCCATAGATGTCGTTGGGGTCCGGTGCCGGATGAAACATCAGCAGCACCGCCCAGGAAAGGGGAACTACCAGCAGGTACGCGAGTCGGTACGGACTGAGTCTTGGTACCGCCATGTCTTCCTTCCTGGGAATGTGCGCGTCGAGTGTCAAAGACCTTACTGGGTAACGCTAGGTCCGGAGATGATCAAGTGAGAGGACTCCATTAGCCAAATGCGAAATGATCAATAACCCACTGGGCGCTGGCTCAACCCGCCGCCGTAATGGCTGCTAGGAATGTGCAGATGACCCTTCGATACTGCAGCGAGGTGTCGGCAGCGGACTGGATCGTCCAAGCACCCATCCCATGGAGGCAACTAGTCGGGTTCGGCCCGCCAGACTTCCCGGCTTACGCCCGTCTGCGCTTCATACCCGACCCCACTGAGCCCGGTCAAGTGGAATCCGACGTCAACCCTGCCGACGATCACCCGTCTGACCTGGAGCAAACACAGCGGGCTCTCGGCTATCTACGACCCTTTACCGCCACACCCGAGGAGTGTTACTTCTGCGCTTGGGAAGGGTACGCCGAGGTCCACTTTGACGGGCCTATGGTGACCATCCCTCACCGACGGTACTTTCTCCTCCACGGCTCACTGACCGACTTCGGCACCTGGGATGAAACATCCGGCGGCACGGGATATGGCAGGCCGCCCGCGTTGGTCTGGCCGGCTGACCACAGCTGGTGCCTGGCCAGCGACGTCGATCCTCACTGGGCCGGAATCGGGGCCGAGCAAGTAGCGATCGACGCACTTCTCAACGCGTCTGAGCTCGATGTTGTGCCAGCTCGACCGACCGAGCCCCAACCCACTTACTACTAGGGCTGAGACGACTCACGACCGTCTGTGATAAATCCCAGCCACGACCGCGACGCCAATTGCGGCGAGCGCAACCTGAATGATCATCTCGATCCAGTCGAAGCCGCGCGTAGCGGCAACCCCGACGGCAGCCGCGATAGCAGTGCCTACCAGAGCCGCGACGATCCCCACGAGAAGCGTGAGCCACAGCGGAATATTCTGCTTCCCCGGCGCTACCACCCGGCCGAGAACACCGATGATCAAGCCGATCACCAAGGCGCTGATAATCCCAGTTACTTCCACGGCAGACCCTCCATCAATAGCTGGCGTCGATGATGCATTCAGCATGCCATCCGGTTGATATCACTAGGGAAACGATCAACGCCACGATGGCATTAGCCGCGACAGATCGTCGATCTTGTCCTAATTTGGGTCCCTACTCGCGACAGTTCAACCTAAATGGGGATCAAATGGCTACCTGGAGTTATAAGCGCGCCAGTGTGGAGGGTCCGGATACCAGCGTGCTGGCCTCGAAGCGCACGCTTCTCTTCAGGAAGCATGGCCCCGTGGTATTCACGAAGAACTACACCGAGCATCGCCTACTTTCGAAGAAGGTATACGTGCAGGGAACCGAGGGCATCATTACGGATATCCGTACCGGCTTTCTCGGTGGAGTCACGCACTTGGATGTCCGCTTACCGAAGGGCGAGTTCGTGCGTGGAGTGCCCGTCTGTTACTTCCTGGCCTAGGCGCTTGCGAGCTGAGGCTTCCCGGCGCCCTACCTTCCTTGGACAAACGATGCTACTACCGGGCATGCGGCTGTAATGGAGCGAGAGAATTGGCTTTTGAGGTCACCGCAAGCAGGAGCAGGGCGGAAATGCCAAAACGGTCGTACCTCCGGTATAAGTGAAGCCGTGACAATAGAAAGGAATTCAGCATTTACCAATTTGTCGATGCGCGGGATTTGGCGCTCGGAGAAACCGTTTTGCTGCTGCTCGGCTACCAGGAATAAGCCGGGTCCGATATGTCCACCACGAGGACGGAGCGTTTTGGGTCTGTTGCTAGCCACTGCCGGACGATGCGTCTCCACGCCTTTCCATCAACGGAGTGCCGCGCAGCCCCTGGCAACGCCCTACCGCATTTTGGGCAACGATGCGCTGGCGTGCGCGGGTTCAGGTACTCATCTGGGGGATGTCCGACATACTCCGTACCCCTCAATGCCTTGCCGTGCTGGTCATTCTCGACAAACACCGGCAACTTCCCGAGCCTGAATTGCTGGTGTCGTGCCCCTCTGATGCCAGTCTGCGGATTGATATACATGTCGGTGCAGATCACCTGAATGAACCGGCCTCTGGAACCACGTTTGCTCATTCCGCCGCCTTGCCTTTCCCAGCTTTATCCCGCTTCACAGGACTCGCTACTCGAGCATGGTCTGCACTCTGTCGAGCGTTACGAGCCTTCCGGCCTCACACGGTCGTGCGTGATCGCAGAGCCTCCCGATGGGTTGATTGAGTCGGCTCGTTGATCATGAATCAATTGCAAGTGATAAGACGACTAATTGTCTGCACTACGTAAGATGAACAAAATATGAATTCAACTGGAACAAATGACTAATGGAAGGGAAATGTGAAGGAAACGGTTCGTTAGCGGTGGTGAACGCGCAGCTTCTTCTGCGCGCTGACTTGCGGTAACCGTTCGTTCACCCGATATCCGTACCGTTCGTTCAGTGAGTGACTGGATGCGGCGACTCGCCGCGCACTACGGCCGCTTCCGCAGCGAGTATCCCCAAGATCAGCTGCTGATCGTCTTCGACATCGACGGCACGATCCTGGACATGCGCCACATGGTTCGTCACGTGTTGCTGTCGTTCGACCAGGCCCACGGCTCCGACTGGTTCCACGGTCTCACCGCCTACGACGTCACCATCCACGAGAACCAGGTCGACCGGCTGCTGCGCGACATGGCGCTCCCTGCCTCCATCGCGGAGCGGGTTTATCGCTGGTATCTCGAGCAGCGCTGGCAACCCGAGGCCGTGCTGGCCGCCCATCGCCCGTACCAGGGAGTGCTCGACGTGATCCGGTGGTTCCAAATCCAACCCGACACGTCGGTTGCGCTCAACACCGGGCGCCCCGAATACCTCCGGGCGCAGACGCTGCAATCGCTCAACGCGCTGGGCGAGGAGTACCGGGTCGAGTTTTCCTCAGAGCTATTGCACATGAACCCGGGTACATGGGAAGAGGGCGTCGCGCAGACAAAGGTGGCGGCGCTTACCGCGTTCCGTGACGCGGGTTACCGGGTCTTCGCTGTCGTGGACAACGAGCCCGGCAACATCCAGGCCATGGCCGAGAGCGACGTCGCGTGCGAGATCCTGTTCCTGCATGCGGCCACGTTGTATGAGTCGGCGCGCACGCCGACACCACGCACGGTATCGGGCGAGGCCTACGACATTACTGCGCTCGTGTCGGAGCGCGAGATCCCTCAGCACGTGCAGATGGTGTGGCACGGCGTCAACGACGAGTGGAACCTCCGACAGTTCCTCGCGTCCCGAGTGACGTGGGGCGAGTGCGACCTGCGCGTCGACCCACTCGGGCGGCTCGTGCTCCGTCACGACTCATTCGAGGAGACGCCGTGGCGGGTTGAGGAGCGGCTGCTGCGCCTCCCCGAGCTGGTGGATGCGTTCGGCAAGCACAACCGGGCACTCAAGCTCGATCTCAAGCAAGCAGACCGCGACGTGCTGCCCGCCGTCCTCAAGCTCATCGACGGCCGGCTGCCCGAGGACCGACTGTGGTTCAACGCCGCGATCGAGTCACTCGGTGAGCCCGGATTCCGGCAGCTGGCGGAGTGCTACCCCACAGCGATCCGGCAATGCCCGATTGACTTCGCCGCGCCGCTCGTGTTCAGCGCCCCGGGGCGTGCGAAGGAGCTGCTTGACATGCTCTGCGGCTGGGGTGTCAACCGGTTCTCGATCGCGTGGGGCACGCCGCACACCCGCCGGCTCTTTGATCAGCTCGAGCGCTGGGGTCACGACGTGAATATCTACGCGGTACCCGACCTCGCGGCATTCCTGCAGGCGGCGCTGCTCCTCCCCCGCTCTCTGACCGCCGACTTCAACTTCCCGCAGTGGCATTACTTCGGAAGAGGGTCTGGCGCACACCTGGACCACCACACGTACCGCCTAGACCGCTGGGAGCTGCAGCCGGGCGCGGGAGGCGCACATGGAATGA
>DATFBI010000025.1:0-2708 GCA_035253925.1 Propionibacteriaceae bacterium | reverse complement strand
TCCTCGGAACTCAGATAAGCAAAGAGCACATTTCCGTGATGAAAGGGCTGCTCTGCAATGTGCCACAGAGTTCGCCCGCGGCCTCTGTGCTGCTTGGCTGCGCATCAACGCCTCGCCCCACTGCGACCACCGAGAGCATTTTTCCCTAATTAACCAGCATTTTGGTAGCCCCGACGGTGTCCTGTTTCATGACATAGGCGACAGATGTCGCAAGACATAGGCGACACAGCTGTGCTTGAGATTCGGGCGTGTCGAAAGCCCGCCTGGTCATTACCGCTGTCGTTGTCGAGGGACGTCCGGTCGCGCAGGTGGCCAGCGCATATGGAGTCTCACGCCAGTGGATCTATAAGCTGCTGGCCCGCTACCAGCTCGAGGGTGAGGCGGCGTTTGAGCCGCGGTCGCGGCGGCCGCACAGCCAGCCGACGACGATCCCGACAACCACCGCCGAGCTGATCATCAAGCTTCGCCAGCAGCTGTCCGGGCAAGGGTTGGATGCCGGCGCCCACACCATCGCCTGGCATCTGGCAGCACAGCACTCAGTGGTGGTGTCAGAAGCCACGATCTGGCGCACCCTGAAACGCGTCGGGTTGGTCACCCCCGAGCCGAAGAAGAAACCCAAAGCCTCCTATGTCCGGTTCGCCGCCGAGCAGCCCAACCAAACCTGGCAGGTCGACTTCACCCACTACCGGCTCACCCGACCCGACGGCACCCCCGGCGCCGATGCGGAGATCTTGTGCTTCCTTGACGATCACTCCCGCTACGCCATCTCCCTCACCTGCCATCGGCGGGTGACCGGCCCAATCGTGGTGGCGGTGTTCCGGCAAGCCGTCGCTGACCAGGGCATACCGGCCTCGGTGTTATCAGACAACGGCATGGTGTTCACCACCCGCTTCGCCGGCGGCCCCACCGGACGCGACACCATCAACGGCTTCCAAGCCGAGCTGCGCGACCTCGGCGTGACCCAAAAGCACTCCAAACCCAACCACCCCACCACCTGCGGCAAAGTGGAACGAAGCGTCACGGGTTCCATGCCGTTCCTTTCTGAGTTAGGAAGGATGACGACATGCCGAAGAAGATCAACGCCGAGCTGCGTGCTCGAGCACTCCGCATGGTGCAGGAACACCAACAGGACTACCCATCGCAGACGGCGGCCGCGCAGGCGGTCGCCAGACAGCTCGGGGTAGGCCGGGAGACAGTGCGCCGCTGGATCGTGCAGGCCGAGATCGATGAGGGCGCTCGGCCTGGGGTCGCCTCAGCTGAGCATGCCGAGATCAAGCGCTTAAAGGCGGAGAATCGCCGGCTCCGGGAGGACGTCGACATTCTGCGTGCGGCAACGACTTTCTTCGCGGGAGAGCTCGACTCCCGCAACCGTTGATCATGGAGTTCATCGACGGCATGCGAGCCGAGGGCCACGCGGTCGAGTCGACCTGTCGGGTGCTGCGCGAGCAGGGCTGCCCGGTCGCCGCGCGGACCTATCGGGCCTGGCGGCGCGGCCGCCCGCCGGCTGATCGGACTATGGCGGACGCAGTGATCACCGACGCGATCCTGGCGACTGCCGGCACCCCAGAAGAGCTCTACGGGCGCCGCAAGATGACCCACCATCTGCGGCGGATCGGCCACCAGGTCGCCTACTGCACCGTGGACAGACTCATGCGCGATCTGGGGCGAAACGGGATCCGCCGCGGCAAAGGCGTCCGCACCACCATCCCAGCCAAGGACGCCGACCGCCCCGGTGACCTCCTCAACCGTCAGTTCCGGGCTGCGGCGCCCAACAGCGTCTGGGTTGCCGACTTTTCCTACGTGCGTACCTGGGCCGGGTTCAGCTACGTCGCCTTCATCGTCGACGTATTCGCTCAGCTGATCGTGGCCTGGCACGCCGCCACTGACAAACGCACCGATCTGGTCCTCACCCCATTGCGGATCGCGCTGTGGGATCGCCACCGACAAGGCCACCCAGTCATCGGCGGTGAACTCGTGCATCACCACGACGCCGGCAGCCAATACACCTCGATCCGGTTCACCGAGCACCTTGCCCTGGAAGGCATCACGCCCTCGATCGGCACCGTCGGCGACCCCTATGACAACGGCCTGATGGAAACCATCATCGGTTTGTTCAAGACCGAGTGCATCGGCACCACCCTGTTCCATCAAGGCCCCTACAAGACCCTCGCCGACGTGGAATACGCCACTGCAGGCTGGGTCGATTGGTACAACCACCGCCGACTCCACGGGTCGCTTGGCATGGTCCCGCCCGCTGAGTTCGAGCAAGCCCACTACGCTGCCCTCACACCGCAGGAGCAGCCCGTATGAGAGCGGCACGAAAGCCGTGACGGTTCAGGAGAGCGACTCGCAATTTTCTCACCAGAGGTAGACCGCGCGGCGGCTGCGGTTGCATGAAGCAACGTGTCGTGATGGGGCGTGTCGCTGCGTCGGCGTGGGGTCCTGGCGGGATAGGTCGGTTCTCGTCGAAGAACTCTCAAACGCACCGGGAAAGCCCTCGAACGCATTACCCTCGATCCCTGGAGAATCGGCGCCATCACCACCGCTGCGCTCGTCCTACTCCAACTCCAGAAGCCCAAACGCGCCGGACTGAAGGACAGAGCTGACGTGGTCCGGTCGAGCCTCGAAGCGTTCGTGGTCAAGCTCGTTCCTCTCGAACAGGTAAGTCCATCGCGAACGGGTCCAGGCCGTACATACAGGCGGCCCCG
>DATFBI010000024.1:0-5546 GCA_035253925.1 Propionibacteriaceae bacterium | reverse complement strand
TCGTCCAGTATTGCTTTGAATGTGTTCGGGTCATGAACGAAACGACCGAGGAAGAGACCATTCACAGAATCTGCCAGGCGGCTCAATAACCCGTGGCCCGCACTCCCGCCATAAATGACGCGACTACCGGGCAATTCCGATCCACGTGATGCCACCCACTGCCGCAGCGCACCGCAGACGTGACGAATATGCTCAGGAGGAGCAGGTGCGGGCGCGCCGATTGCCCATTGTGGCTCGTAAGCGACGACAATTGACCCAAGCGTTTGATGACTTGCGGCGTATTGCAGCGCTGCCTCCAGCTCTGTAATGCATGAGGCACTGGCTTGCTGCAGATCACCGCGCTGGGCCTCGCCAACACAGATAACCGGCAACAACGAGTTACGCAAAGCGGCCGCCACTTTGAGCGCAACGATGTCGTTGCTTTCACCGAAGAGCCGACGACGCTCGGCGTGCCCGACCTCAACGTATCGGCACCCAAGCTCACGCAGCATTGCTCCACTGACCTCACCAGTGAAGGCGCCTCTGTCTTCCCAGAACAGGTTCTGGGCGCCCACCGAGACTGGAGTCCCGGCAAAAAGATTGTTGACCTGCGGGATGACAGGCATGGAAGGTAGCACGAAGATTTCGGCTGCACCGCCGGCAACTGCCTCATGCCGGCTCGCAATCTCCGCGACCTCCCGGCACCAGTCGAGTGTCTCCTCGACGCCGAAATACATTTTGAGGCTGACTCCAAGTGTGAGGGCGGCGCCGGTAGTCGACATCTAGGTTCCTATGGTTTCGTGGTGGCTAGGAATCCGCCCTTGTACTCCGAAGTTGATCTTCGAGATTGAATACCTCCGGAATGATCTCCCAGGCTTCGTCGGGAGCGCCCTCGGACTGAAAGAGTTCTGACATGGCGGCCTGCCAGCGGGCATTGACCTCAGTGCGGGCAACTTTTTCCTGCGCTACGGCAAGATCATCTGCTTCTGCGTAACCGATCAGCAGGCCATCGTCACTGAGAAACAGCGAATAGTTACGCCAACCCGCGTCGCGTAGCGCCTGCAGCAGCTCCGGCCAGACCGCGCGATGGGCCTCGCGGTATTCATCGAGCCGGTTGGGGTCCACATGGCCTAGCAGGCAATAGCGCGGCATCATCCACTCCTCTGCACGATGATTACCTCAAGAGTGCGGGGACCGTGTACCCCCTCCACGCGATTCAGCTCAATGTCGCTGGTGGCACTGGGGCCACTGATCATGGTCAGCGGTCGAGTGGCGTCCAGTCGCGCCAGTGCTTGCGGCACGTCGGGCACGATTTGATCCGGAAACACCACACATAGGTGGTAGTCCGGGATAAGTGTGAGGATGCGGCGGCCTTGCCCTGGCGAACCGTCCAAGATCAACGTTCCAGTTTCAGCGATTGCTACGGCGCAGCCCGTGATCACGCCGTCGACACTGTCCAGTTGCGACACGCTCAATTGGTCATCGGCCGCAGTTCCATCGGTGAGCACGTGCGCGGAGAGGTTTGCCAGCCAGGAAGAGTCCAAACCGGATGGCGCAGCTACCGTTTGGGCAGCCCGATCGGTTATTGCAGCAGCGAGGGTTTGCGCAAGATCATCGGCAGGGCACTGCCGGACTAGTGCCCGATAGTCCACCAACCGATCGATCAAGAGCTCGGTCAGCGCTTCCGCTGAGACGTCTGAGGTGGTCCGATACCCCCGACTGATGTCCTCGTAGCGGAGGTTCGGTGGCGGTGCTGCGCCGTGAGCAGCCGCGATCCGGGCTAGCACCTCCTCCCGAGCGTTCACCGCTCTCCCCCATGCTCGGCGGCCCACCAATCGCGGAACGTCTGCTTCGGCGGACGCGCAAGATCACGGGCGTTGGTCCATTGACTGGCGAGCGGCAGCGGCACATCACCGATGGCATCTCGTTTGCGACCGAGTATCCGGCCCAATCGTCCACTCCGCAGTGCCAACGTCCAGCGCTTCGGATCGCTCATCACCCAGGAGGCCGCAGCCATGGCCGATGCTTCGGCGCTCGGCAGCCGATGCTCGGCGGCGTACGTCTCGGTGTGCTTGGCCCGCAGGTGTACCAGGATTTCCGGAATGTTGATCTTGACCGGGCAGACGTCGTAGCACGCGCCGCAAAGCGACGAGGCGTACGGCAGCGACGCGTTGTCCTCTATCCCGGTGAGCTGCGGCGACAGGATCGCTCCGATGGGACCGGGGTACACCGACCCGTACGCGTGCCCGCCAGTCCGCTCGTAGACCGGGCAAACATTGAGGCAAGCGCTGCAGCGAATGCAGTTCAGGGCATCCCGACCCTCCGCGTCCGCCAGCACTGCGGTTCGGCCGTTGTCGAGCAAGATCAAATGGAACTCTTGCGGCCCATCGCCGGGCGTCACGCCGGTCCACATGGAGGTGTAGGGGTTCATCCGTTCACCAGTTGAGGACCGTGGCAGCAGCTGCAGGAAGACCTCCAGGTCTTGCCAGCGCGGGACCAGCTTCTCGATGCCCATGACCGTGATCAAAGTTTCCGGCAGAGTCAGGCACATCCGGCCATTGCCCTCGGACTCCACGACCGCTAGCGTGCCGGTCTCCGCAATCCCAAAGTTGGCGCCGCTGATCGCCACCTTGGCGGAGAGGAACTTACGTCGCAGGTGCTGGCGAGCCGCGGCAGCCAGAGCCACCGGTTCATCGCTCAATGCCGGATCAACCTCATCCATTTCACGCAAGAAGATCTCTCGGATTTCCGCCCGGTTCCGGTGGATTGCCGGCACCAGAATGTGCGACGGCATGTCGTGGCCTAGCTGGACGATCAGCTCGGCAAGATCAGTTTCCAGCGCTGCGACGCCGGCTTCTGCCAATGCTTCATTGAGCCCGATCTCCTGGGTGGCCATGGACTTGATCTTGACAACCTCAGCTACGCCGCTGCCGCGGACAAGATCAATGACGATCTGATTCGCCTCGCTGGCATCGCGGGCCCAGTGCACTACTCCGCCGCGAGCGGTTACAGCAGATTCCAACTGAACCAGGTAATCAGGCAGGTGCGCCATGGTGTGGACCTTGAGCTGGCGACCGGCCTCGCGTAACTCCTCCCAGTCGGGCAGTTCAGCAACGACCTGAGCACGCTTGGAGCGGATGGTTGTTGTTGCTTTGCCGAGGTTGCGCCGCAATTGGGTATCGGCGAGCGTCCGCCGCGCGGCGGCCGGGAAACTGTCCTCCCCCCGAAGGTTCCCGACGCCGCGCGGCGAAGTAGGTGGAACTGTAGGAATCCCAAGCGTGACAGGTGGGTTCATAACACCGCCTCCGGTCCGGCGTGCACCTCGGCTTGTCGCTCGGCGCGACCGAGGACCATAGGTTCCTCGCGAGTCGCGGCCAGGATTTGCGCCAGATGAACCGTCTTGGCGCCGGCCCGGAGCCGTGACAGCCCACCGCCAATATGCATCAGGCAGGAACTGTCACCTGCAGTGCAGATCTCAGCGCCAGTGGCTAGCACGTTGCGCATCTTGTCTGCCAGCATGGCGGTCGAGGTATCGGCGTTCTTGATCGCGAAGGTGCCACCAAAGCCGCAGCATTGATCGGCTGCTGGCAACTCCACCAGCTCCAGCGCATCAACCGCCTGAAGTAGCTTGATCGGCCTGTCACCAACTCGCAGCATGCGCATGGAGTGACACGTTGGGTGATACGTCACTCGGTGCGGGAAGTAAGCGCCGACATCGGTTATACCCAGCACGTCGACGAGAAACTCCGATAACTCATAGATCTTGCCGGCCACAGCCTCGACCCGCTCCACCAGTCCGGGTGATCCAAACCGCTTCGCGATCATGGCATGTTGATGACGGACTGAGCCGACGCATGAGCCAGACGGCGCAACGATCGCATCGTAGGATGCGAACACCTCGGCGAACCGCTCGACCAGCGGCAGTGCCTGCCTTTGGTATCCGGTGTTGAGATGCATCTGCCCGCAACAGGTCTGCTCGGCAGGGAACTCCACGTCCTGGCCGAGCCGCTCCAGCACCCGTACGGTCGCCTTCCCGACCTCCGGAAACAGGGCGTCGGCAAGACAGGTGATGAACAGCGCAGTTCTCATCGGCACCTCATCAACTCTCTTCAGCGCGGCTGGTACTCCGCTGGTGGGAAGCTCCTGGCAATCAGCCCTCGCAGCTCGGAAAGCTCACCGTGCACGAGGCCGGCCGCCCGTCCCTGAATCAGTACATTTCCGACAGCAGTAGCCTCCACCGGACCAGCCAGCACGCGACGCCCCGTGCGGTCGGCCGTCAACTGGCACAGCAGCGTGTTCTGGCTGCCACCACCGACAATGTGAACAGTGTTGATCTTCTGACCGCTGAGCCGCTCGGCATCGGTGATGGCGATCGCGTACGCCTCAGCGAGGCTTTCAAGGATGCTGCGGGCAAACACAGCCGGTGATTCAGGTGCCTCAGCGCCCGCCTCAGCACACAGCGCGGCAATCCGCTGCGGCATGTCGCCAGGGGGAAGCAGGCTCGGATGGTTGGCGTCAAAGATCGGCACCGGCGTCGGAACCGCGGCCGCCTGGGCGAGAAGTGATGTCAGCTCCACTGGCTGCCCTTCGCGCTCCCAGGACCGCATTGACTCGCTGAGCAGCCACATGCCCATCACATTGCGCAGGTAGCGGATCTTTCCGTCGACACCGCCTTCATTGGTGAAGTTGGCCTCCCTGCTCTCCTCGGTCAACACCGGCCGATCGAGTTCCACGCCGACCAGCGACCAGGTGCCGGACGACACGTACGCGGCACCCGGCTCGGTCATCGGAACACCGACCACCGCCGAGGCCGTGTCATGAGACCCAACGGCGATCACATTCAGGGACGCCGATGCGCCTACCTCGTCCGCCACCTCCTCACGCAGGGTGCCGATAGACGAGCCGGGATCGATCAAGGACGGGAACAAAGAGCGCGGCAGGCTCACCTTGTCGATCAAGGTGGTATTCCAGTTCCCGGAGCCGATGTCGAGCAGGCCGGTGGTTGAGGCATTGGTACGCTCAGCGACCTGGTTCCCGGTAAGCCAGAATGCCAGCAAGTCGGGGAGCATCAGCATCCTGGTCTCGTCATCGATGACTCCGGCCTCATGATCAACGGCTAACTGGTAGATCGAGTTGAACGGCTGGAATTGCAGTCCGTTGGTTGCGTAGAGCGTGGCATGATCAGCGATCTTGTGGACCAGCTCGACGCCTCTAGCGGTCCGCTCGTCGCGATAGTGGAACGGATTGTTGATCAACCGGTCACCGTTCAGCAGCCCATAGTCAACGGCCCAGGAGTCGATGCCGACCCCGGCTATCTCAGACTGCGCAGTCACCGCTTCGCGCAGTCCGATCAGCAGATTTCGATACAACTCCAAGATGTTCCAGTGCAGGCCGTCCGGGATCCGCACCGGGTGGTTGGGAAAGCGATGCACCGCCTCAACGCTTAGCCGATCAGGGCCGAGGTGGCCGAGCATCACCCGGCCGCTTGTGGCGCCAAGATCGACAGCGGCCACCCAGCCTGTGGATGTCATCGCAAGAACGCGGCAGCTACACCCGCGTCGACGGGA
>DATFBI010000023.1:0-4210 GCA_035253925.1 Propionibacteriaceae bacterium | reverse complement strand
GCCCTGGCCCAGTTCGGCACAACCACGATCGCCGGGCAGTCGCTGACGAACCTCAACGTCATCGCAGCAGTTGTGATCGGTGGAACATCGATTTTTGGTGGCGAGGGCTCCATTTTCGGCACTGTCGTCGGCCTGTTTATCCCCGCTGTTCTGCAGGCCGGATTCGTGATCATCGGCGTACAGCCTTTCTGGCAGGGAGTTGCAGTCGGCGCCGTATTGATCGCGGCCGTCTGGGTGGACCAGTCCCGTCGTGCCGCCGCCTTACGTGGTGGCGCGCACGTCAACCCAATCCTCGCCCTGTTCCGTCGCAACACGTAAGCATCGAACAAGTGAAAGGAATACCAGTGAACCGCACCACCGCCCTCACCGCGGCCGGGCTGCTCCTCATGGCACTGCCGCTGGCAGCATGTACGAGTTCCAAGCCGGCCGAAACTGCACAGCAAGGCGGCGCGCCCGCCCCGACCGCCGCACCGACCGAAGTCGCATCGTCTATGGCGGCACCGGCAAAGGCGAGTAAGAACTACAACTTGCAGTTCATCCAGGGAGTTGCTGGCGACCAGTTCTACATCACCATGCAATGTGGCATGCAGGCTGAGGCGGCCAAGCTTGGCGTCTCAGTTACGACACAGGGAGCACAGAAGTTTGACCCCACGCTGCAGAAGCCAATTCTCGACTCAGTTGCCGCTGCTAAACCAGACGCCATACTGATCGCACCCACGGATGTGACTGCGATGCAGGCGCCACTCAATGCAGCAGCTGAGGGAGGTACCAAGATCATCCTTGTCGACACGACGTTAGAAGATCCTTCGATTGCCGTTTCGGCGATCGCATCGGATAACGAGGGCGGCGGTCGGGCGGCTTTTGAGGCCATCAAGCAGCTCGCGCCGAACGGGGGCAAGGTCATGGTGATGTCGGTGAATCCTGGCATTTCCACTACCGATGCGCGGGCGAAAGGCTTTGAAGACGCCGTCAAGGAAGACTCAAAGTTCCAATACCTCGGCGTCCAGTACTCCAAGAATGAACCGGCTGAAGCCGCCAGGCTGATCGGCGCCGCGCTTCAGAAGGACCCTGACCTCGTTGGTGTCTTTGCCGCCAATCTGTTCTCCGCCGAAGGCACCGCCACCGGTGTACGCCAGGCTGGCAAGCAGGAGCAGGTCAAGATCGTTAGCTTTGACGCCGGCCCAAACCAGGTTGAAGCTCTCAAAGAGGGAACTGTTCAGGCGCTGGTGGCACAGCAGCCGGCACTGATTGGTCAGTACGGCGTAGACGCTGCTGTGACCGCCCTAGAAGGCGGTACGCCGACACCCAAGGTGCAAACCGGCTTCGAGATCATCACCAGGGACAATGTGGACGGCGAGGGAGCTGCCGCCATCTACAAGTCCAGCTGCTGATCTGAAGAAGTGAATGCGCGCTGAGCTTGTCGAAGTTCGCCCTTCGACAAGCTCAGGGCGCATTAGGGACTCCCAAGATGGATAGATCACTTTCTGGAAAAGTCGCGGTGGTCACCGGGGCCTCCTCTGGAATCGGACTTGCGACGGCCCGGGCACTTTCCGATGCTGGCGCCCTGCTTGTGGTAGCCGCCCGGTCAACCGAAAAACTCGAGCAGGCGGCGCGCGACTTAGGTGGTGCGGCCACAGCTATCGCTACCGATGTCACATCGACAAAGGAAGTTGATGATCTTCTCGATAAGACGATTGAACTGCATGGCCGCATTGACATCCTGATCGCCAATGCCGGTATTTACACCGGCGGTGACTTCGTAGCAAATGACCTGACGCAGTTATTGCAACTCATCGACACCAATGTTGGCGGCGTGGTTCGTACCATCCATGCCACGCTGAAGCACATGATCGCCGCCGGAACGGGGGACATTGTCGTCACCAGCTCCGTCTCCGGACATCAGGCAATCCATTGGGAGCCGGTCTACTCCGCATCCAAGCATGCTGTGCAGGCGTTAACTCATGGCCTCCGTCGGCAACTCATCGGAACCGGCGTTCGAATCGGCGCCATCGCGCCAGGCGTGGTGCTAAATGATCTTTGGCAGGTCACCGACGCCGCTGCGGTTGCCGATGGCGTCGCTGCCGGAACGGGGCTTACGTCGGAGGATGTGGCCGATGCGGTCTTGTACATACTGACACTGCCGCGTCACATCAACATCCGTGATCTAGTCGTGCTCCCGCTCAATCAGGAGATCTAGCAACGCCGCCCGCCGGTGACCAGCGATTCAGCACAATCGGGATTCTCCGCTCGTATTTTGGACTACCTTTATCTGGCCTTCTCATTTCGCCATATGCGTCTAACCACGGCACACTCGGGGGTCTCGAACACATGATGAGGCAATTGATTGCCGGGACCGCAAGCCTGGCACTAACGCTTGGGGGTGTCGCTCTCGCAGCAACCCCAGCACATGCATTCACCGGCGCACCGTGCGATGACGGAGACGCTTGGAGCTGGTCCATTGCAAACCCGGCCCGCTACCAGGCCGGCCCCCACGAAGCGGTGGTCGGACTCTCCGAAACCGTCCGCACCGTCACCATCAAGGCGCCCACCGGCTGCACCGTTGATGCCGGGGACACCTGGCGCGTGTACAACGGCTACTTCAGCGCTGCAGGCACTTTCAACACTGAGGAAGCGGCAGCCGGGAAGGACACCGACCGGGTCTCGGTAAAGGTGCCGACCTCCAACGCTGTGGCTGGCGATGAAATTCCGGTCAAGCTGAAGGTGAACGACTCCTCAGCCGGAATCCCGGGCGAATGGGACGTGAACAGTCGAATGCCGGCTCGCTGGTGCTGCTGCGTCGCACGCTGTTCAAGTACCAGGGCGTCAGCGATTGGATGAACTTCGCCGACGAGCCCTACATCTGCGGTGATGCTGTCGAGGGTATGGCGCCGCTGCTTCGGGCATCGTGGACCTCCAAGCGGTACCTGGGTTATGCCGGTCGCACCGTCCGCATGGAGTACCGCCTGACCGACGGCCCAGACAGCGCCTGGGCGAACCGGTTCCTGGACAACTCCCAGACCGACGACAGTGGTTATGTGGAGTTAATCGATTTCATCGGTGCAGACGCAGAGGGGCCCGGCACTGACGACGGTCCGCCGTGCGGTGGAACGGTCGTCTTTCGAGGCCACTACGCCGGCAACAGCACCAGCTCGGGCACCTGGTCCGACGGAGATGCGATAGCAGAAGCAACGATCGACTGGGAGAAGTACCGCCCACACCTTAAAGAAGACATCGATGCAGCGGGCATGGCCAAGGACTGCGCCAAACTTGAGGAGCTGGCCCAGGAAGTAGCCAACCCCCTTCGGGACGAGGTGTTGTGGGCCTATGTCTTCCGATGGGGTGTGCAGACCGGATGCTGGGAGGACGACTGATCGTCACCCGGGCTGCCGCCACCTGGTGCGGGCCAGTGCGGCCCGGCGTATCTGCTCATCGTCACGAGTGTCGATACGTTCCACGCTCTCGTCAGTCATGGGGACAACGCTTCCCAGAGCGAGTGTCGCCGCTAATACACGACTTACCTTGTCGGCCATCTCCGTTAGCTGCAAGGCCTGAACCGCGCTAGAGCCGAGGACAACCAGACCGTGGTTCTGCAAGTAAATGACGCGTGGCATATCCCACTCGCGTGCATGTTCTGCTAGCCGTACGCGTACCTCTCGCGCCAGCAACACGCCCGGGTCCGCATAGGGCACGAGCAACCCACGACGTCCGATCACTACCACTTGGTCAGGAAAGATCGGCGGTCCGGCAAGCACCTCCACGCGATCGGAGCACAACAGCGCGTTCACAGATTCCGGATGGGTATGGGCCACTGTCGTAGCACCGGCGTCCACAACGCACACAACATGCAGCAGAGCCTCCACCGACGGGCGCATGCCTTGCTCGATCTCCACTTCGTCGAAGTAACGCGCTACGTCTGCGTCCGCGGCGTGCGGATCGTCGACGATGTCGGACAGCCGTCTCAAACTGACCACCACAAAGTCCTCTGCCGAGGCGTTTGCCAGTGAACGTCCGGTGGCCTTGACCGCAAGTTGATCTTCGGCGATTCGCTGGGAGGTATTTCCTTCGGCCAGGATGGCCAATCGGCGCCAGGGTTCACCGAGTGTGCGGGACAGCTGTATTAGATCCGTCAGGTTGTGTGCCGAAGTCATGCATTGCTCCCGGGAGTGGGGACGCTGCTGTCTAGTTGCTCCCAGAAGGGTCGTACGGCTTG